>JAXDMU010000547.1:0-13796 GCA_034665905.1 Aliidongia sp.
CCCGCCGGGACCACGATCACCAAAATGATCGTGACCGCGGCCGCGGGGTGACGCTTTAAGCCCAAGCGGTCAGGTTAGAACCACCGCTCCGGCACGATAACCGTGTCTCCCGGACCGACCCAGGTAGCTTGGTCGACCGGGAGTTCGGCCTTGGATGGATCATCGTAGCGGATGACCCGTACCTCGTTTTTCTTTGCCCGGTAGGTGAAGCCGCCGGCCTGGGCAACGGCGCTGATGACGCGCAGATCGTTCGACCAGTCATAGCTGCCGGGCTTTGTCACCTCGCCGACGACATAGACCGGCAGCCGGTGCGTGAGCACGACCGATATGCTGGGGTTGACGATGACGCCGTGGCCGAGCTGCCGCACCAGCGTCGCCTCTGCCTCGGCCGAGGTGAGGCCGGCGAGTTTCGTGCGCCCGGCCAACAGCACCGAAACCTCGCCATGGCTGTCGATCACCTGCTCGCCGGTCAAATCATTCTGGCCGAAGACCGTGATGGTGACGGTGTCGCCCGGACGAAGCCGATCCAGGCCGCTCGCCGTTTGCGGACCGGGCGCAGGCGGCGGGGCGGTGCAGCCGGCCAATATGAGGATGAGCAGGGCTATAAGACCGGTTGAGCGTATCCCCATCATTATCATCTCCCTAGGCCAAGGTGCCGGCCGTTTAGAACTGCTTTTTCACGGTGAAAAGCGCGATATCGTCTGAATAATGCGTGGCGATGTTCGAGTTGAGCTGAACATGGTCGTAGTTGAAGCCGAGGGATACACCCTCGGCCAGCCGGTATTGTGCCCGCGGGCCAATATCCACAAGGTTGAAACGCGTGGGCGAGCGCTCCAGATCTCGGAAATCGTCGCTGACCATCAGGCTCAACAGAATGTCGCGACGCAACTCGTGCTGAATCGACAGGATGCCCTGGTTATGAGTGTAGCCGGGACTGTTGATCGGTGCGTTGACGTCGATATCCTCAGTATATTCATGGATGAATTTCGCATCGAGCTGGGTGAGGAGCGTGGGCGACCAGCGGACATCGACCGTCGCATCGGGCACGCCGATCGCACCGAACCGCGCATCGGCGTAATCCTGCTGCTGCCAGCCACCGGAAACGGTGATCAGGAACAGCGAATTCAGATCGAAAACGAAACCCGCATCGGCCCGGCCGCCGTTGCTGGCCTGAAGAAAGCCCGATGAATCGAATTTTTGCTGATAATTGCGTGTGTTGGGCCGCAATTCGACGAAGGCTTCCTGCTGCCCGAAGAAGAAATGGTCCAGCCGGAAATCCGCCAGCAACTCGGTTCGGTTGCGTTGGGTCGCATCGACCGGGCCGTTCAAGCCCTGGATATTGTCGAAGACGGTTTGATCGTAGCCGAGGCTGAAGGTGATCAAATTGCCCTGGCTGCTGCCGATCGTTACGCCGGGCAGCGCGTCTAACAGAAGATATGTTGCCGGTGTGCGGCCATTGATCGGGTTGGGATCGGTGCGCGGCACCGCCAGCCGCTGAATGCCGCCTTGGAATAAGTAGCCGAAATCGTCGCTCAGCGTGTCGTGCAGGGTTAAGCGCGCATTGGCCTCCCAAAAATTTTCGGTCGTCAGAGTCACGAACTGATGATCGAGAACCGACGTATCGAGCACGGCGGAAAATGCCTCATGCTGATAATTGGTGTGAACCTTGGCGCCGACATCGAAATAGAAATCGGATTTGAGCCCGGTGGGCTGCGCGAAGACATTGTCGTTGAAGCCGAGATCGGCAGCGGCCAGCGCCGTAACCTGGAAAGGAAAGGCGTCGATGGTCGGGATTTGCCCGCGACGATCGTACCTATCCTGAAGCAACTCGTTCGGGCGAATTTCGTCCGTCGATGCCCGCGGCACCTGCTGCGCCGATGTCGGCGCAACGGCACCGAGCACAACCGAAATCCCCAAACCCGATACCCATTTCCGCAGCGGCCGCGCCGCAGAAAAATGGATGCGTCGCGCGACGTCGATCCTGTCCTTGATCTGCAAGATGCTGGTTCCGATTGATGCGAGAGAAAAAGCGGCGATCATAGGCGTGGAAGCCGCCGCGCGAGAGGATTCCACGGCGTTTACGCCTGAAACCCATGCAACGATCCACGATAATATTATGGCAAAATTGTGGCGCGAATGTCCTTTATAGGGCAATGCGGATTACGGGCTTCTTGCCGAACTGCTCGCGTGTTGATCCCTCGACCCGGCTTTCCCCCTGCGTCTCTTGAGATGAAGCATCCATCAAGTTTCGCAAAATTGCCACGTGCTCAATTACAATAATTTGGTACGCTCCACCAGGTACAGTATTGAAGCAGAGTGCTTAGAAGATCTGTGAGCTTTCTAAGAAAATTTGTTCGACGATAACCAACGAGGATGAAACGATGCAAAATTCCATTTTGCACGACAACACTGTAGCGCGCCACAGCCTCGCCGAAATTTCGCCGACTCACAGCGACTCAGAAATTGACCCGGCATCTCTCGGTCGGGGCCCGGCGCTACGAGAGGTACGCTATTCCGCCAGGCCCGATCTGGCGCCAATGCGTAATCGCCTGAAGCGCGTATTTGACATTGTGGGAGCGTTGCTGCTGATCGCCGGATTGGCGCCGCTACTGCTGCTGCTGGCCATGGTCATTTCCCTGGATGGCGGCCCGGCCCTGTTCGGGCATCGTCGAATCGGGGCCGGCGGCCGGAGCTTCAAATGCTGGAAATTTCGATCGATGGTTGTCGATGCCGAGGCGGCGCTGGCGCACACGCTTGCCACGGATCCACAGGCGCGGCGGGAATGGGCGCGCGATTTCAAGCTGCGCAATGATCCGAGGATCACGCCATTGGGGCGATTTCTGCGCAAATCCAGCCTTGATGAACTGCCGCAGCTGTTCAACGTCATCACCGGGGATATGAGCTTGATCGGGCCGCGGCCGATCGTGACCGACGAAATCGGGCGCTACGGCGCCGCGTTCGTCGATTATGCCGCGTGCCGACCCGGTCTCACCGGCTTGTGGCAGGTCAGCGGGCGAAACGACATCGATTATGCCGAACGGGTCGCGATCGACCGGCGCTATGCGCACACACGGTCATTTTGGGGCGACCTCGCGATCCTGTTCCGCACGGTCGGGGTGGTCCTGCGCCGCAGCGGCGCCTATTGAGAAGGGCTGGCAAATGGTTGTGTCCCTGTTCGGCGTCGTGGCGCTGGTCTTCCTGCTGCTGGCGCTGCATCCCTTCATCACCTATCCGCTTAGCTTGCGGTTTCTGGCCCGCCGGCACCGGCCGGCACCGATGGTCTTGGCGGCCGGGCGGCCCCGCGTCGCGATCTGTATGTGCGCCTATAATGAGGAAGCCTGCATCGAGCGGAAAATGGCCAATCTGCTGGATTTGCGCGAACGGAACGGCCAACTCGATATTCTGATCTATGTCGATGGTTCGAGCGATCGCACGGTGGCTTTGCTGGCACCTTTTGCCGATCGCGCGACCATCGTCGTCTCGCCCCGGCGGCGTGGCAAGACGCACGGCATGAATCTCCTCGTGGCACAGAGCACCGCCGATATCATCGTTTTCACCGATGCCAATGTCGAGATCGATCCTGGGGCGATCGACGCGCTCGTTCGTCGGTTCAACGACCCCGAAATCGGCTGCGTCTGCGGTCATCTCGTCTATACCAACGGCACAATTACGGCGACGGCCAAGGTCGGCTCGCTCTATTGGCGGCTTGAAGAATTGGTCAAGCGCTTCGAAAGTGGGCTCGGCGCGGTGATGGGTGCGGACGGCTCGCTCTTCGCAATCCGTCGGCAACTGCATCGTCCGGTACCCGATTGGCTGATCGAGGACATGTTCGTATCAATGTCGATTCTGTGCGATGGCTATCGGATCGTGCGCGCAGAGGATGCGCTGGCCTACGAAGCGTCGGTGACGGTGTCGGCCGAAGAATTCCGCCGAAAGATCCGCATCGCCTGTCAGGCGTTCAATGTCCATCGCGTGCTGTGGCCGCGGCTCAGGCGGTTGCCGGGTCTTACGTTGTATTTATACGTCTCGCATAAATTGCTGCGTTGGGTATCCGGGTTTAATCTGCTGATGTCGGCCGCATTCACCGCCACCGCGCTGATCCTGCTCGGCGTGCCGCCGCTCCTGGTCGGCACGGCGGCGGCGGGCGGCGGGGCGCTGCTGTGGCTGGCCGCGCGCCGTCAGTTGCGGCCGTGGGCGGCGATCAGCGAAATTCTGATGGCACTGGCCGGTGCCGCTGCCGGGGTGCTGCAATCGCTGCGTGGCCGGACATTTCAGACCTGGACTCCGGCGGCATCGATCCGGCGGGGGGAATGATTTGCCGAATGAAGTGTTGATGGACCGGACACAAGAGGGTTCTCCCGTGATGGCGCAATCGAATAATTCAATTCCCGTGCTCGTCACCGGCGGTGCCGGCTATATCGGCAGTCATGTGGTTTGGGCCTTGAGCGATGCCGGCTATCGGGTCGTCGTGCTCGACGATTTGTCGAGCGGACGGCGCGAGGCACTGCCCGCCTCGGCTCGGCTGATCGTGGGCGATGTCGGCAACCCGTCGCTGGTCGAATCGCTCATCCGCGACAATGCGATCGGTGCCGTCATGCATTTCGCCGGGAGTGTATTGGTCGCGCAATCTGTCGAGGATCCGCTCGGCTACTATGCGAACAATACTCTCAAGAGCCACGCTTTGATCACTGCTTCGATTGCCGCCGGCGTGAAAAGTTTCATCTTTTCCTCGACCGCCGCGGTCTATGGCGCCCCGGTGGTGCAGCCGATCATGGAGAGCGCGCCGACGGCGCCGATCAACCCCTATGGCGCTTCGAAGCTCATGACGGAGATCATGCTGCGCGATGCAGCCGCGGCGAGCGGGCTGAATTACGTGATCTTGCGCTATTTCAATGTGGCCGGGGCGGATCCGGCCGGGCGTACGGGCGAGCGCCGACCGACGGCGACCCATTTGATCAATGTGGCGACCCAGGTGGCGCTGGGCCGGCGGCGCGTCCTGTCGATCTTCGGCGAGGATTACGACACGCCGGACGGCACTTGCATCCGCGATTACATTCATGTCAGCGATCTGGCCGATGCCCATGTGCGGGCGCTCGGACATCTCGCCCGCGGTGGTGCCAGTCAGACCCTCAATTGCGGCTACGGCCGCGGTGTTTCGGTGCGAGAGGTGATCGATAAGATCGGAGAGATCAGCGGATGGCGCGTGCCGACCCAGTCGGCGCCGCGCAGGCCCGGCGATCCCCCCGTGCTCGTGGCCGCGGTCGACCGCCTGCGCTCCGTGCTCGATTGGCGGCCGCGTCATGACGATCTCGGCGTGATCATCGGAACGGCGCTGGCGTGGGAACAGCACCTGACCGGGATCAACCCTCACCGCGCTACGGCATGATCGGGCGTCGTCCTGTGCTGGCCGGGATGGCGGCCGCATTGCTGGTGCCGCACCGCCGAGCCGGTGCCGCGCCGCAGGGGTTTGTGCCACCCGGTTACCGGCAGGTGTTCGGCGATGAATTCGACGATCCGGATTTGTCGCGCATCAACGAAAACGCGACGGGCGGGCGTCCGGGGGCTCCGGCTTGGCGCAGCCGCTATCGGCAGGATCGCTTCACCGTGATCAATCAGGAAAAGCAAATCTATATGGACCCCAATTTTCGCGGCAAGGCGCCACAGCCGCTGGGGGTTCAGCCTTTCTCGATCCGCGACAGCATCCTGACCATCACGGCCGACCGCGCCGATCCGCTCGCGGTCAGCCCGTACATTCTCAATTTCAAATATACTTCGGGCTGCATCACCAGCGAACTGACGCATTGGCAGACTTACGGCTATTTCGAGATGCGGGCGTATCTTCCGCTCGGCAAGGGATTCTGGCCGGCCTTCTGGCTCTTGCCCAGGCGCACCGCCTGGCCGCCGGAGATCGATGTCTTCGAAGCGTCCGGTACCCGCCCCGAGGCGTTGCATCTGGGCGTCGTCCTCGAAAAGCACCGCGGTGCCGATAAGTGGATCGAGCATGTTGTGTCGATCGGCGACGGCTTCCACATCTATGGCCTGGAATGGACGCAAGATCGGCTGATCTGGTCGGTCGACGGCCAACCGGTCTGGCAGCAGGCGAACGAGATTGGCGAGGACATGTATATTCTTGCCAATCTGGCATTGGGCAACCGAGACCCGAATTTCATTCCCAATCCCGATGAAACCACGCCTTTTCCTGGCCGTTTCGATATCGACTATATCCGTGCCTATCAACGGCAATGAACGGATCGCGCGCATAGGCGTTTGCGGGATACGTAGTCAGGTTCATGCATTTGGATCTCGTCAGGAGATCGTCCTATGAAAGCCGGTATCGCCGAATCCGTCGCACGCTACGCCGTCACCGAAAGGGGGAGGCGGTGTCGCGCATCCTTTTAGTGTCGAACCGGGTGGTCGTGCCGGATCCGGAAGGCCCGCGCCAGGCTGGCGGGCTCGCGGTCGCGGTCGATGCGGTTCTGCGACGTTACGACGGTATCTGGTTCGGATGGAGCGGTCACGTGACCGACCGTGAAACCGCCGGCGAACCCAATATCGTCCAGCGGCGCAACCGGACCTTCGTCACGCTCGATCTGACCGCGGCCGATTACGAGGAATATTACAGTGGCTTCGCCAATCGGGTCTTGTGGCCGATTCTGCATTACCGGGTCGATCTGGCGGAATTCAGTGCCGGCGATCTCAGCGGCTATTTACGGGTCAACGCCCGCTTTGCCCAGTCGCTGTCGCGCTTCATCCAGCCCGACGACGTGATCTGGGTCCATGACTACCATCTGCTGCCGCTCGCCAAGGAATTGCGTGCGCTTGGTCACGACAATGCGATCGGCTTCTTTCTGCACATCCCCTGTCCTCCGTCGGATATTCTTCAGGCGCTGCCGCAGCATGTCGAGACCATGGGTGCGCTCATCCATTACGATCTCGTCGGATTGCAGACCCGCCAGGATGCGGAAAATCTGGGCCGCTATTTTACCCATGTCGCCGGCCTTGCCCAGCGCGGCCGCGGCGGTTTCGAGGGCGAGGGGCGGCGGGTGCAGGTTCGGGCCCTTCCGGTCGGCATCAACGCGCGGGTCATTGCGCGCGCCGCCCGCACGGCGGTCCACTCGCCGCTGATCGAAGGCGTGCGCCAGAGCCTGACCGGTAAGCGGCTGATCCTCGGCGTTGATCGCTTGGATTATTCGAAAGGCATCACCCACCGCATTCAGGCGTTCGGCCATTTTCTCGATGCCCATCCGGAATGGCTGGGGGCGGTCACGCTGCTCCAGATCACACCGAAAAGCCGGGTCGATGTGCCGGAATATGCCGAGATGGACCGGATGGTGAGCGGCCTCGTCGGCCAGATCAACGGCCGCCACGGCGAGGCGGATTGGACGCCGATCCGCTATGTCAACCGATCCTACTCGCGCGCCTCACTAGCCGGACTCTACCGCTCGGCCCATGTCGGGCTGGTGACGCCGCTGCGCGACGGCATGAACCTGGTGGCCAAGGAATATGTCGCGGCGCAAGACCCGAAAAATCCCGGCGTCCTCATCCTGTCGCGCTTCGCCGGGGCGGCCGAGGAACTGGACTCGGCTCTTCTGGTCAATCCGCACGAGCCTCAGGCGATGGCCGAAGCGATCGCCCAGGCGCTCGCCATGCCGCTCACGGAACGCATCGCGCGTCACGCGCCGATGCTGGCGCATGTCATGGCGAACGATATCGATCACTGGGTCGAAACCTTCCTGGACGCATTGGCCGCGACGCGGGAACGACCGGGGGTTTTTGATACGTTGCTGAATTTGTTCGAACCGCGCAACTGATGCTCGGACGCCGACAGCTTGTGTTCAGGAGATCGGTTTGCCCGCACTGTCTGCCCATCGGGTCATGAGCCCGTTGCTGGGGTGCGTATTGTCGACCGCTTTGCGGGCGGTCTCCAGACCGGCCACCGGCAGGCCCTCGGGGGCGAGCCGTCCGATCTGTACCAGGACCGACGCCTGATCCCAATAGATATGCTCGTGCGCAAGCTTGCCATCCATGAAGCGCACGATCGCGACCAAGGGGATCTCGACCCGTTTGCCGGTCGGCGCGATGCCGGGCAGCATCCAGTCGATCTCGCTGGTATGGGTGAATTTGAACAGCATCTCGTCGACGATCTGATCGGCTCCGACGGTGCGGCTGATCGGCTCCAGCGTGGTGTCGGGCGGATTTCTGCCGATGAAATGGTATTTGTAGAACCGCTTGAGCTGGTCATGGCCGACCCCGCCGGTCATCGTCGGCACGTGATTCACATAGGGTTCGGCCACCATGGTTGCCATGGTGGCATCGGGATCGCGGGTTTCGAACTCATACCGGCAATGCGCCTCCCAGAGGGCGACGAGATCGTGGTCGGGCATGAACTTGGTCTTTCCTGTGGCGTCCGTCAGGCAATCCCCGCGCGGCGCGGCAGTTTCCAATTCGGCCGGATGAAGTGGCAGGTATAGCCGTTCGGGATGCGCTCCAGATAATCCTGATGCTCAGGTTCGGCCACCCAGAAGTCGCTGGTCGGCGCAACTTCAGTTACCACTTTGCCCGGCCAAGTTCCGGAGGCATCGACATCGGCGATCGTATCCAGGGCCACCTGCCTTTGCTCGTCATTGGTATAGAAGATCGCGGAACGATAGCTGGGGCCCCGGTCGTTGCCTTGGCGATTGGGGGTGGTCGGATCGTGGATCTGAAAGAAGAACTCCAGCAGTGTCCGGAAGCTGGTCTTGGCTGGATCGAACACGATCTCGATCGCTTCGGCATGGGTGCCGTGATTGCGATATGTCGCGTTCGGTACTTCGCCGCCGGTATAGCCGACGCGGGTGGAGATCACGCCGGGATACCGGCGGATCAGATCCTGCATCCCCCAAAAGCATCCCCCGGCAAGAACGGCGCGTTGTTCGGTCATCGGATAACCTCATTCGGTCCAGGTTAAGATCCGCAACTCCCGGCCGCTACCAACGGCCGATCATAGCCCGTGAACCCCCATCGCCAGGAATTTCTCCCGGCGATGCTGCTTCAGTTCGGTTGGATTTTTCGCCAGCAAGGGTTTCAGGGCGGCCTGGATCGCGTCGCCGACCACACTCATGGCCGCGCGCTTGTCGCGATGGGCGCCGCCCATCGGTTCAGGCACGATTTCGTCGATGACGCCGAGCTTCAGCAGATCCTGCGCGGTCAGCTTCAGCGCCTCGGCCGCCAATGCCGCCTGATCCTTGGAGCGCCACAGAATCGAGGCGCAGCCCTCGGGCGAGATCACTGAATAAATCGCGTGTTCGAGCATCAGCACGGTATTGCCGGTCGCGATCGCAACGGCACCGCCCGAGCCGCCTTCGCCGATCACCGTGGCGACCACCGGCACGGTCAGCCTCATCGCCGCCTCGATCGACCGCGCAATCGCTTCGGCCTGGCCGCGCTCCTCGGCCTCAAGCCCCGGATAGGCGCCCGAGGTATCGACCAGCGTCAGCACCGGCAGGCGGAACCGCTCGGCCAGTTCGAAGAGGCGGCGCGCCTTGCGATAGCCTTCGGGCTTGGCTGCGCCGAAATTATGACGAACCCGGCCTTCGACCTCGTTGCCCTTTTCATTGCCCATGACCAGCACGGCCTGACCACGAAACCGCGCCAGCCCGCCGACGAGCGCACGATCCTCGGCAAAGGCGCGGTCGCCGGCCAGCGGCGTGAAATCGGTCAGGAGCGCCGCCGCATAATCCTGAAAATGCGGCCGGTCGGGATGGCGGGCGACCTGCACCTTCTGCCAGGCGGTCAGCTTGGCATAGGTTTGCTTGAGCAGCCGCGATGCCTTGGCCTCAAGGATGCCGACTTCGTCGGCGATGTTGAGTTCACCGCTGGTCGGCAGGTGACGCAGCTCTTCGATTTTGCTCTCGAGTTCCGCAAGCGGGCGCTCGAATTCCAGAAAGTAATGCATGGGCACAGTTGCTAGCACGCGCGACCCCCGGACGCCAACATCATTGCGACCCATAGTGACACGCGTGAATGTTTCGCGGTCGAGCGGGCGTCTCTCGCCCGCCTGCCGGCGGCCATGATCGGTCCCCGGTCGATGCCGGGGTGGAAGATTGTGGGAATAACCCGTGACGCAGACGGGTCATGATCCCTGAACCCCCCTCTCTGATTTAATGGAGACTGCATTTTGACCGACGACCAGAACGGCCCACTCTCGGATGCCGATTCGCCCGCAGGCGTAGACCGGCGTTCCCTTCTCCGCTGCGGCGCCTGGATGGGTGCCGGTGTGCTTTGGGGCATCAGCGGTGGCGTACCCTATTCGATCGGCCTCCTGGGCGAAGCCGAAGCGGCGCCGGTTACCGGCCCGACCTTCATCCAGATCAGCGACAGCCATATCGGCTTCGACAAGGCGGCCAATCCCAACGCGCTCAGCACGCTGACCGAAACGCTGGGCAAGATCGACAGCATGAAGGCCAAGCCGGGTTTCATGATTCATACCGGCGACATTACCCATCTGTCGAAGCCGCAGCAGTTCGACGATGCCAAGCAGAATATCGAAGCCACCAAGATCGAGACCTTCTATGTCCCCGGCGAGCATGATCTGGTCGATGAGGATACCGGCAAGGCCTATCTCGATCGCTATGGCAAGGGCACCAAGGGTGCGGGCTATTACAGCTTCGACAAGGACGGCATTCATTTCATCGGCTTGGTCAATGTCGTGAATCTGAAGGCCGGTGGCCTCGGCAATCTGGGCGACGAGCAGATCGCATGGCTGGAAAGCGATCTGAAGGGCAAGAAGGATTCCCAACCGATCGTCGTCTTCGCCCATATTCCGCTCTGGATCGTCTATGCCGATTGGGGCTGGGGTACCGATGACGGCGCCAAGGCGCTGGCGCTGCTGAAACGGTTCGGCTCGGTCACCGTGCTGAACGGCCACATCCATCAGATCATCCAGAAGGTCGAGGGCAACATGACCTTCCACACGGCGCGTTCGACCGCCTTCCCGCAACCCACGCCCGGCTCGGCACCGTCGCCCGGCCCGCAAGTGGTTCCCGCCGAACAGCTGCGCGATTATCTCGGCATCACCTCGGTGACGGAAAAGAAGGGCAGCAAGATCCTCGCCCTGACCGACAGCCAGCTTAGCAAGATCTAAGCTTTGGAGAGAGCATGATTAATTTTGGCAAACACCCAGGCGCTTGCCTGGCCGTTGTTCTGTCTCTCGTTTCGGCCAATGTCGGGGTGGGGCTGCTGATCGCAGCGCCATCCCAGGCCGAGGGGACGAATCAGGTAGCGATCGACAATTTCACCTTCCAGCCAGGCGATATCACGGTCAATGTTGGCGATACCGTGACCTGGACCAATCGCGACGATATACCGCACAACGTCCGCGCTACCGGCGGGGCGACGTGGAAATGCGCCGTGATGGATACAGGCGGAACGTGCGATATCCCGTTCAAGACGGCGGGAGAGTTTACCTATTTCTGCGCTTTGCATCCGAAAATGGTCGGCAAAGTGATCGTTAAGCCGTCGTAACGCTGACGCAACGGGCCTGCGGTTTCCGTCCCCCGAACCGCAGGCCGGTCGCTTCGGATCGCAAGACCGGTTCCGGCCCGCTCGGGTCGGTGGCATAATCCCGATCAGGTGTTTTCTTCCCTGATCGGGATCCGCTCCGAGCCGGATCTCGCTGGTGCAAGCGAACCGGACAAAGGCGGCGAGGTATTGGTGAACGATAACGCAACGCGGGCGGCGCTGTTCGAGCGGCTGGTTCTGCCTTACGCCGATAGTGCCTATAATTTGGCACGGTGGTTGACGCGCAACGACGCGGACGCCGACGATGTGGTTCAGGAGGCGATGCTGCGGGCCTATCGCTTCGTCGATGGCTTCAACGGCGACAATCCTCGGGCCTGGCTCCTGAGCATTGTACGCAACGCCTGCTTCACCTGGCTGCGGCGCAATCGGCCGCGGGACATGGTGGCACTGGGCGATGGCGATGCCGGCAACGACTCGTTGGGGACGGTCGTACCGCTCTGGTCGAGCGAGACGATCCCGGTCGATTTACAGTTGGAACGACAGGCCGATCGCGCACTGCTCGATCGGTTGATCGAGGCGATGCCTCCGGACGGAAGAGAGGTTTTGGTGCTCAGGGAATTGGAAGAACTTTCCTACAGGGACATCGCCGAGATTATCGGCATGCCTATCGGCACGGTGATGTCGCGTCTCGCACGCGCTCGTCAGCGGCTTTTGACGGACTGGCAACGCGCCGCCATGCGGGGGAGGCCGGCATGAAGACCGACACTCACCCGACCAATCTCGACGCGCTGATCGATGGCGAGGGGACGCCGGCTGTCCTGGCGTTGATCGAGGCGCATCTGGCCGGCTGCGCTACCTGTCGCGCGGTAGTTGCCACCAAAAGAAATCTGAGCACGGCGGTGCGTGCGCATGCGACGCGGTACGTCGCACCCGCGGCATCGCGCGAACGCTGGCACCAAATTCCAGCGACGGCCGCCGCTGCGGTGCCGCAGAGCGCCAAGCTGGTACCGTTTCGTCCGGCCCAGCGCGCGATGGGCGTGCCGCGCTGGCTCGGGATCGCTGCCTCCTTCCTGCTCGTTGCGGTCTTGTCCGCCGGCGGCATGCATCAGTTCGACCGGCAGGCGGTTATTACCGAGCGCGTGGCCGATGACATCGTGGCCAGCCACATCCGCTCGCTGTCCGCCACGCATCTCTATGATGTGCAATCGACCGATCAGCATACGGTCAAGCCCTGGTTCGCCGGGAAGCTCAGCTTCTCGCCACCGGTTAAAGATCTGACGGAGCAAGGCTTTCCGTTGCTGGGCGGGCGTCTCGATTACGTCGATCGGCAGGAGGTCGCCGCGCTCATCTACCGGCACAGCCAGCATATCATCAATTTGTTCGTCTGGCCGGCGCCGGACCAGCCCGGACCCGTTCTGACCGGTCCGACCGAACAGGGCTATCACACGCTCCATTGGTCGCGAAACGGCATGGATTTCTGGGCCGTGTCGGATATCAATCACGCTGATCTGCAATCCTTCGCCGATCATTTTCAGGATTGAGCCTGCGCCCCGACAGAAGGGGCGAGCATTCCCTGCCGCTCTTGTGCCACTATGCGCGCCGCGTCATGGCATAAGAGGGCAGGGTTAGATGAGTGGGTCGAAGAGCAATCGGGGGCCGCTGGTCGGCGCTACGCTGGTGGTGCTGGCCGCCGCCATCGGGGCCGGGGTTTATTTTTATCAGACCGTGCCGGTCGCACCGCCCACTGCCATGCCGCCGCCCGCCGCATCCCTGCCGGTGACCGCACCGGCTCCCGCGCCCGCTTCAGAAGCAAATGCGGTACCGGTCACCGACCGCTGCCTCGTCCCCGGCCCGGCACCGGCCATGCCGCGCGGCACGGTGGCCACGGCCGATGACATGAAAATTCAACATGATGCGATCCAGGCCTTCGTCAAGGCACTCGAAGCCTATCAAGTCTGCGTCAATGAACTGATCGAACACCCGCCGGCGGGGACCGACGAAGCCGCCCGGCAGGTTTTGGTCACGCTCAGCAATCACGCGATCGACCGGGCAAACGCCTTGGCCGACGGCTTCGCCGAGCAGGAACGGCTTTTCAAAGCGCGTCCGCCCGAGGCGGCGCCCGCGAAATGACGCGGCGCCGATAGGCCGCCGGTTGAGGCAAATATTCCGGATGAAATCACCCGGAATCTGAATCTTGCGCTCATTCAATAAGTCGGCTCCGCCGGTGCTGCTGCAACTGGTGGCGCCGGCCGCAGGTGAGGGTATGCGGTTGCAAGGCCTTGCGGCGGTGCCGCGCA
>JAXDMU010000548.1:0-5906 GCA_034665905.1 Aliidongia sp.
TTTTCCGCCGATCGGATACGCCCTGCCGAGCCGGTGACGATCGTGATCCTGGGCGATGCCGCACCAACGCCGCCGATCTGTCTGCCGAGAAAGTGTGTGGCAGACTCGCGCACGACGCCTTATCCTGGCGGAACGACAACGCGGAGCGGGAATTCATGGGACAGTTCGGCATGGGGCAGGCGGTGCGGCGCACCGAGGACCAGCGTTTCGTCACCGGCCACGGCCGCTTTACCGACGACATCGATCTGGCGCATCAGGCTTACGGTCACGTGCTGCGCTCGCCGCATGCCCATGCCCGCATCATCCGGATCGATATCGCGGCGGCCGAGGCAGCACCCGGTGTGCTCGGGATTTTCACCGGGGCCGATCTCGTGGCCGACGGCATCGGGCCGCTGCGCTGCCTCGCCGCGGTCACCAATCGCGACGGCAGTGCGGCCAAGTTTCCGCCGCATCCGTGCCTCGTTATCGACCGCGTGCGCCATGTCGGCGATCAGGTGGCGTTTATCGTCGCCCTGACGCCGGAGCAGGCGCGTGACGCCGCCGAACTGGTCGAAATCGAGTATGAGCCCTTGCCCTCGGTGTCGGGCACGGCACTCGCCAACCTGCCTGGGCAGCCCTTGGTCTGGGACGAGATTGCGGCCAATCAATGCTTCGACTGGGAAATGGGCGACGCCGCCGCGACCCAGGCCGGGTTTGCCAAGGCCAGCCGGATCGTCAAGCTCGATCTGATCAATAACCGCGTGGTCGCGGCCTCGATGGAGACGCGCAACGCGCTCGGCGTTTATGACGCGGCGGATGAGCGCTTCACGCTCTATACATCGAGCCAGGGCTCGCACACGCTGCGTGGGTTTTTGGCGGGCGGCGTGCTCGGCGTGCCGGAAGCGCGCATCCGAGTCGTCACACCCGATGTGGGCGGCGGCTTCGGCATGAAGCTGTTCCTTTATGCCGAATATGTCCTGGTGCTTTACGCCGCAAAGAAGCTCGGGCGTCCGGTCAAATGGCGTGGCGAGCGCTCCGAAGCGTTCCTGACCGACACGCAAGGCCGCGACCATGTCACCCATGCCGAGATGGCGCTGGATGACAAGGCGCGCTTCCTTGCCTTCCGCTTCGAGACGACGGCCAATCTCGGCGCCTATCTGTCGAACTACGCGACCTTCATCCCGACACTGGGCGGTTCGCGCATGCTGACCGGCGTCTATGCCACGCCCGCGGTCCATGTCCGGGTCAAGGGGGTGTTCACCAACACCGTGCCGGTCGATGCCTATCGCGGCGCCGGACGGCCGGAGGCGGCCTATGTCGTCGAGCGGCTGGTCGATAAGGCGGCCCGCGAACTCGGCCTCGACCCGGAGGAACTGCGTCGGCGCAATTTCATCCGGCCCGACGAAATGCCGTTCCGCACCGCGCTCGGCCTCACCTATGACAGCGGCGATTTCCAAAAGAACCTCGATGACGCGCTCCGGATCGCCGACAAGGCGGGGCTTGCGGCGCGCAAGGCGGAATCGGCGGCGCGCGGCAAGCTGCGCGGCCTCGGCATGGCGACCTATATCGAACAATGCGGCGGCGGCGGCGACGAAATGGCCGAGATCCGCTTCGATGCTTCGGGCGGCGCGACGCTGCTGATCGGCACGCAATCTTCAGGGCAGGGGCATCAGACCGCCTATGCCCAGATCATCGCCGAGCGCCTGGGCGTGCCGTTCGATAGCATCCGCGTCGTACAGGGCGACACCGATGTCGTGGCCTATGGCAGCGGCACCGGCGGCTCGCGCTCGCTGCCGGTCGGTGGCATGTCGACCAAGCTTGCCACTGACAAGGTGATCGAGCGCGGCAAGAAAGTCGCGGCCCATCTGATGGAGGCGGCCGAGGCGGATATCGAGTTCAAGGACGGGCACTTCTCGATCGCCGGGACCGACCGCAACATGGGCATCCTGGCGGTGGTCAAAGCGGCGATCGAGGGCAAGGTGCCACCCGGCATGGAAAGCGGCTTCGACGAGACGGCGCGGTGGAAACCGCCGGCCGGAACCTTTCCCAACGGCACCCACATCGTCGAGCTGGAAATCGACCGCGAGACCGGGCAGCCTGAATTGCTGCGCTACATCGTAGTCGATGATTTCGGCACGGTGGTCAATCCGCTGCTGCTGGCCGGGCAGGTCCATGGCGGCGTGGTGCAGGGGGTCGGGCAGGCGCTGCTCGAAGGCGTGGTCTATGACGAGATTTCGGGCCAGTTGCTGACCGGTTCCTTCATGGATTACGGCATGCCCCGCGCCGGCCACATGCCGGCAATCGAATTTTCCGTCAACGTCATCCCGTGCCAGACCAACCCGCTCGGCATCAAGGGCGCGGGCGAGGCCGGTGCGATCGGGGCGCCGCCGGCGGTGATCAATGCGCTGCTCGATGCGCTGGCGCCGCTCGGTATCGAGCATATCGACATGCCGGCGACGCCGTATAAGATCTGGGCGGCGATCCAGGCGGCGGCGCAATGAGCGAAGCCTTGCTTGAGGCGGCCGAACGCGCCGCCTTCGCCGCGGCCGAGGCGATTCTCGAAATCTATGCCTCGGATTTCGCGGTGGCATCGAAAAGTGACGCCTCGCCGCTGACGCTGGCCGACAGCCGATCGGAAGCGATCATCCTGCGGCATTTGGCAAGCGTTACGCCCGACATTCCGGTGATTTCCGAGGAACAGGCCGAAACCGAGGGACTGCCTGCAAGCGTGCCGCCGCGCTTCTGGCTGGTCGATCCGCTCGACGGCACCAAGGAATTCATCAAGCGCAACGGCGAGTTCACCGTGAATATCGGGCTCATCGAAGGGGGCAGACCCGTGCTGGGTGTGGTCGGCATTCCGGTTAAGGGACTGGTCTACGGCGCCGCCGGGCCGGGCACGGCGCGCATGACGGATGCCGGCGGACGGGTTCGGGCGATCGCCGCCCGGCTTTGTCCGGAAGAAGGCGCCACCGTCACCTACAGCCGGTCCCATGCCGATACCGAGCGGCTGGAGGAATGGCTGGCCGCGCACCGGATCGCGGCACGGACCATTGCCGGCAGTGCGCTCAAATTCTGTCTGCTGGCCGAGGGGGCGGCCGATCTCTATCCGCGCTTCGGCCCGACCATGGAATGGGACACAGCAGCCGGTCATGCCCTGCTGAATGCCGTTGGTGGCTCGGTGACCATGCTCGATGGTACGCCGTTTCGCTATGGCAAACCGGGTTTCCGCAATCCGGGTTTCGTCGCCATGGGGCGACCCGGCTGAGTCGCGCCGGTTACGGTGCGGCCAGCTCGAATGCTGCGTGGCGGCGCATTTCTTCGAGGAATTCGGTCGGGCGCTGAAGCAGTTCATCGATCGGTGCCGGGCGATGGATGAAAAATCCCTGGGCGAAATCGATGCCGATCCGTTTCAAATGCCCCAGAATCGTCGGGTGATCGACGAATTCGGCGACGGTTTTCATGCCGACCACTTTCGCCACATCGGCAAAACAGCGTACGGCCGCTTCGTCCAGCGCATCGATACCGAGTTTGCGGATGAACTGCCCATCGATTTTCAGAAAATCAACCGGCATGTTTTTCAAATAACCGAAGGATGAGGCGCCCGCCCCGAAATCATCCAGTGCTACACGCACGCCGATCGCGCGGACCTGTTCGATGAAGTGGGCGGCATCGGCAAGATTGGTCACGGCGGCGGTTTCGGTGATTTCCAGGCACAGGCGGTGACAGATCTCCGGCCCAGCCTCCGACAGCGATTCGATGGCCCAGCGATGGAACGCCCGGTCGCCGACTGATTGGCCTGAAAGATTGGCGCTCAGATTTTCGATGAAATCCAGCGACGGCACGGATTTCATCCATTGCAGCACATTCTTTAAGACCCACCGATCGATGCGCGAGGCCAGATGAAAGCGTTCGGCCGCCGGCAAAAACGCACCCGGCAGCACCGGTGAGCCGTCATGATCCCGCATCCGCAGAAGCACCTCGGCATGCAGACCACCATTCTCGCCGTTCAGCGCCGCGATCCGCTGGGCGAAGAGCATGAACCGGTCCTCGTCGAGTGCTTGCTCGATGCGCGTGGCCCATTGCATTTCGCCATGCCGGTTGCGCATTTCCTGGTCAGTGTCGAACCAAGTATGGACCCGGTTGCGTCCCGCCTCCTTCGCCGCATAGCACGAGGTGTCGGCCGCCTGAAGAATCGCGGCGGTTGTCGGCCAGCTGCGATCGACCGGCACCAGTCCGATGCTGGCGCCGATGCGGAAGCGCTTGCCATCATGGCTGAACCGGAAATCCTCCATATGATCGCAGATCTGTTGAGCCAGACGCTGCGCTTGATCGATCGGGCAATGGTCGAGGATGACGGCGAACTCGTCGCCACCGAGCCGGGCGAGGGTGTCGCTGCTGCGCACGATCCCGGAAAACAGCTTGGAGACCTGGATGAGCAACTGATCGCCCACGGCATGGCCACAGGAATCATTGACGATTTTGAACTGGTCGAGGTCGATGTAGAGCAGTGCATTCAAACTACGATCGGCCTGTGAGCGGTGCAGCAGCCGGCGCAACCGAATTTCGAACTCGGCCCGATTGACCAGGCCGGTCAGCGCATCATGCGAGGCGCGGTGGCTCATCTCGCCGGACAGCCGGCGCTGCTCGGTCACGTCGTGGAAGACCAGCACGGCACCGAGCATCTCGCCCTTGTCACCGCGAATCGGCGCGGCCGAATCCTCGATACCGTATTCGGCACCACCGCGCTCGATCAGAACGGTCTGGCTGGCCAGGCCGACCACCTTGTCTTCCGCAAGACAGATCGCAACCGGGTTGGGTGTCGGTTCGCGCGTGTCTTCATTGATGATCCGAAACACGTCGGTCAGCGGTTGCCCTGCCGCTTCGATCGTGGTCCAGCCCGTCATGCGTTCGGCCACGGGATTGAGCCAGACGATGCGGCATTCGGCGTCGGTGGTGATGACCGCATCGCCGATCGATTTCAAGGTTACGCGCAGCAATTCATGCTGCTCGGCCAGTTCGGCGGCCAGCCGCCGCGGCTCGGTGATATCCCAGGTGACGCCGATCATGCGCAGGGCTCGACCTTCGTTGTCTCGCGTTACGCGTGCCGAACTGCGCAGATGATGAAGACTTCCGTCGTTCCAAAAGGCGCGAAACTCGATGTTGAGCGGCGTCTTGCCCTCCAGTGCTTGCCGCACCGCTTGTTCGCTGATGACCTGGTCATCCAGATGCAGGTGCCGTCGCCATAGCTCGTATGACGGCGCTACGTCAGGCGGCATACCATAGAGGCGGTGCATGCCGCGATCCCAGACCATTTCGCCGCTGGCGATGTCCCAGTCCCAGATCCCGATTCCACCGCTTTCCGTCGCCAGTGTGATGCGCTCGTTGGCGCTTTCCAGCGCCAGACGCTCGGCGACTCTCTGGGTTACGTCCTGAACCGCGCCGGTCACTCTGATCGGCTGCCCGTTGGAGAATGTAACCGATCCGACCGCACGCACCCAGATCGGATGGCCGCCCGCTTGAATCGCCTGGAGTTCCAGATCCCATCCGCCCTTGCCGGCGATGGCCCGCTCGATGGACCGCGCCATCGCCGCCTTGTCGGCGGGATGATAGAGGTCGAGCGCCTCGTCGGCGCTGGGGCGATATCCGGGCGTCTTGCCGTGAAGTTTACAGGTTTCCGCCGACCAATAGATTTCGCCCGACATGAGATCGAGTTCCCAGCCGCCGACACCCGCGAGTTCGCCCGTACGGTCCAGCAGATCTTCGCTCTTGCGCAGCAATTCCTCCTGCCGCTTGCGCTCCGAAATATCCAGATGGGTCCCGAACATCCACTCTGCCTTGCCATCGGCGGTCCAGGTCATGACCCGGCCGCGCCCGAGGACCCAGACCCAATGGCCGTTACGGTGGCGCAGGCGCGTTTCGGCTTCAAA
>JAXDMU010000549.1:0-2681 GCA_034665905.1 Aliidongia sp.
ATCCAGCAGCACCCGAAGCCGCGACTTCTCTCCAAACTCCGAAGCGTAAACGTCCATGGCCGTATCTCCAATGCGATACGCCCCATAGATTCAGCATTTCAGTCAATCGTAAAGATGCATTAACCCGACTTCGGAGCCCTGTTGTTTGGCGGCGTTGGGTTGACGTTTGCCCGAAGGCCACGGTAGCGTGGTCTCGACGGGTTCCCTTCGGGGATCAAAAGGGAACGCGGTGAGGGATATCCCGATGCCGCGGCTGCCCCCGCAACTGTAAGCGGCGAGTCTGCGCACCATAGAAGCCACTGGGCGACCGGGAAGGCGGTGTGACGGCGATGACCCGCGAGCCAGGAGACCTGCCTGTCATCTTGTAACCGGCTGCGGTGGGCGGCGGGGATCGCGCTTGGTCCCGCTCGCACCGACGGCCGCCCCAATCCCGCGCGGGTGGATCTGCGGGACGGAGCGTCGATGATGACAGAGGAAACGGCAACAAGCGCCTTTGCCAGCGTGCGCGGCAAGGTCGCCCTGACCGGGCTGCTGCTGATAGGGTTCAATCTCCTGGTCTGGCTGTGGGCTTTCGCGGCATTCCGCGATTATCCGCTGCTGATCGGGACGTCGCTGCTGGCATATAGCTTTGGTCTGCGGCATGCGGTCGATGCCGATCACATCGCGGCGATCGACAACATCACGCGCAAGCTGATGCAGGACGGTCGGCGCCCGGTGACGGTGGGCCTGGCCTTTTCGCTGGGACATTCGACCGTCGTGGTGGCGCTGTCGCTGGCGGTCGCCGCCACCACCGCCGAACTCCAGGAGCATTTCGACGGGTTGAAGGCGGTCGGCGGCGTCATCGGTACCAGTCTTTCGGCGTTCTTCCTCTTCGCCATCGCCGCCGCCAACGCCTATATCCTTGTGGGTACCTGGCGCAGCCTGCGACGCGTCCGCCGCGGCGAGCCTCTGACCGAGGAAGATTTGAACGCGCTGCTGGCCGGCGGCGGCGTGTTCGCAAGATTGTTCCGGCGGCTGTTCCGTCTGGTCGAGCGCAGTTGGCACATTTATGCGCTGGGCCTGCTGTTCGGGCTGGGTTTCGAGACGGCCAGCGAGGTCGGTTTGCTCGGCATTTCCGCTGCCGGCGCCTCACACGGCCTGTCGCCCTGGTCGATCATGGCCTTTCCGGCATTGTTCTCGGCCGGCATGGCCTTGATCGATACCGCCGACGGCATCCTGATGCTGGGCGCCTATGGCTGGGCCTTCATGAAACCGGTGCGCAAGCTCTATTACAACCTGACCATTACGGCGATTTCCGTGCTCGCCGCGGTGCTGATCGGCGGCCTCGAAACGCTGGGCCTGATCGGCGAGCAATTCAGGATGGAGGGGGCGTTCTGGTCGCTGGTCGGAATCGCGAACGAAAATTTCGGACTGCTGGGCTTCGCCATCGTCGGGCTCTTCGCCGCCGGCTGGATCGTTTCGCTGCTGATGGCGCGACGCCACGGCTACGGGGAGCCGGCCGGTTAAAGCCGATCCTGAGACTTCGTCGGTCGGTGGACGCCATCATCGCTCAGATGAGCCAGGTGGCGCCCATCGCAAGAACGGTAACGGCCATGGCAATCGTCGCCACCCAGCCGAAGAAGCGCAGGGATAGCGGCAGGGTATAGAGGGCCATGATCGCGGGGCGCATCGAGAGGTGCATCATGGCCGCCATCACCGGGACGGCGACCACGCCATTCAAGACGGCGCTCAAATAGAGTGCCCTGATCGGATCAATCGCCGTGAAGTTCAAGCCGACACCGATCACCGTCGCCGCGGCGATCACCGCATAGAAGGCCTTGGCCCGATGGGGTTGGCGCGTGAGGCCGACATGCCAGCCAAACAACTCGCCGACGGCATAGGCGGCCGACCCGGACAGGACCGGCAGCGTCAGCAGGCCAGTGCCGATAATGCCGGCCGCGAAGACGGCAAACGTGAAACGCCCGGCGATGCCCCGCAGCGCCTCGGCGGCCTGGGCAGATGTCTGGATGTCGGTGATGCCATGCGCGTTCAGCGTCGCCGCCGTCGTGATGACGATGAAGAAGGCGACCAAATTCGAGATCGCCATGCCGACATGGGTATCGAGGCGGATGCGGGCGAATTCGGCGGGCGCTTGTTCATGGGCCCGGATCAACGGCCGAGAGCCCTCGCGCTCCTTATCGTCCTCGACCTCCTGCTCAGCTTGCCAGAAGAACAAATACGGGCTGATCGTGGTGCCCAGAACCGCAACGATCGCCATTACGTATTCGGGAGCCGTCGATAAGGGCGGCCAGACGACCGCCCACCCGACCGCGAGCCACGGGACGTTCACGACAAAGGCGCAAATGACGTAGCTGAACAGGGACAGACATAGCCATTTTAAGATCAGCACGTAGCGTGCATAGCGGGTAAAGATCGCCAGACTGGCCGAGAACAGCCCGAACAGGCAGACATAGAGCAGGGCCGGCCCGGCAACCAGCAGCTTGAGTGCTGCGGCCATCGCCCCCAGATCGGCACCGAGATTGATGACATTGGCGATCAGCAGCAGTGCGACGATCCCGCCGGACAGCCAGCCCGGATAGTGGCGGCGGAGATTCCCGGCGATGCCATAGCCGGTGACGCGGCCGATGCGGGCGCTGACCTCCTGGATCGCGACCATCAGGGGATAGCTGAACAGCAGAGTC
>JAXDMU010000550.1:0-7850 GCA_034665905.1 Aliidongia sp.
TGCCTTGAACGGGTGACCTCCCGATAGGGTCGCCACAAACGAAAAAAGCCCGCGCCGGACCCACAAGGGTCCAGCGCGGGCATTAAAGCCGATTCCCAGTGAATCGGCATATTTGGCTTTATGCATAAAAACCATATGGTCACGGCTGCCGGAAATTCCGGTCGCGATCACCCGCTGGTCACGGCTTGGCGCCAGCGGCGGGCGGCACAATGATCGATTGTCCCGGCGACATCGAAACGAGAATATTGCCGCTCTCATTGACCGTGATCGTCCCGACGCCGGGTGCCGGGCATGCCGTCAGCGCGGCTTTGACCGCGGTCGTGTCGCCGACGGCGGCAATGCCGCCGAGCGTCAGGCCGCACGCGGTCTTCTTCCACAATTCGACGGCATCGACATTGGCGCGCTGAATATTGGAGAACATGCTGGCCGAATTCGTCTCGCCGTAATGCAGGGTGCCGGCCGTGAAGGCATTGATCGAATCGCACCCGGATAGCATGGCTGCGGTCAGGGCGAGCATCAGCCCGCCCGTGCAATGGCTGAACATGGCATTCTCCCATCGATATCAGATTTGGTGAATTTTGAACCGTCTGGCGCGGCAAGACCGCGATCGATCAGATTTTCCCCGAACAACCGGGCGGTAACCGATCAGGGTCTCGGCGGCCCCTCCGGCGGAACGGGGCGCAATCCCGCCGCGTGGCCGCACAGCGCGGTAAAGGCGCCGACCAGCAAGGTTCCCAGCGTCTCCACCGGAAATTTTCCGACCCAGCTCAAGGCGAAGAGCATTCCCAGCATCACAGCGCCGGCCACGTATTTCAGAACCAGCGTGGCAAAAGCGAGCTTGTTCATCATCAAACCTCCCGAAAAGCGGGACAGGGGAAAACCGGTCGCGATGGCCGCCACCTCAACGGCCGGGATGCACGAGACCGCCGGAATAAAGCGCGGACAGAATGCCGGCAAGGGCGATGCCATACGCCACGATCTCGCGCGCGGCGCGGCCGCTGCCGGCTCGTTCCGTCATTTTGGCGGCGAACCGCGCCAGCGCGTCGCCTTGTTTGGTGACAATCGCCTTCATTTCCTCGAGTCCACTGACGATCTGGCGGTATCGCAAGGCACATTCCGCCTCGTGGACAGATTGCCGCTTGTCGAGATTGGCAACCGTTTCATCGATATCTTCGCGAGGTGACATGGTCAGACGTGCTCCGGGCAAAGAAAAAGCCCGCGCACAGGCGGGCCGGGATTATCTGAAGTGATCAGTGCTTTAGAGGATGATGAGCGGCGCCACCGGCATCGTCGCGGGTTGGCCGGCGATCAGGGCGGCCAAAGCTTGATCGAAATCATACACATAGGTTTCGATCGCGGCCGCCAGATTCAAGAACGCCGCCGCGGTGAAGACGTGCTGGATGCCGGCAATGTCGGCATAGTTGAAGCTGGTCCCACCGCCGGGCAACGGCTTGCCGGCGGCAATACCGGTCGAGAGCGCGGTCAGATTCGCCAACGACGCCGGGTCGATGGCATAGGTGCCATTCAACGACGGCGTATCCGTCGAGATGATTGCGATACCGGCTGATTGCAGAAGAGGTACCGCCTGCTGCTGCATGACCTGAACCAGTTCAGCCGCACTGCCGATATTGGTGGCTCGGTTGCCTGTCGCGAGCCATGCGGTATAGGTGGCATCGGTAGTCAGCACATAGGCCAATTGCGCGCTCGACCAGACCTGGGTCGTACTGCCGACGATGATCCAATACCATTTGGAAGGGGTGTAGAGCATGATGCGCCTCAGAAATAATTGGTGCCAGTGCCGACTGTGCTGCCTGGAAAATAGCTGGCGCCCGACCCTTGTGTGTTGATGTTCGCGCCAGTCGCCACGGAATAGCGCCCGCCGGTCGCGGCGCCAGAGAACGTCACGGCATTGGCCGGGTTGATCAGGCCGCCGGACGCGGCGATAGCGAAGAATGACGAGAAGGCGGGTGTGCCGCTCAGCGTCACCGTGATATTGAAGTTGCCATTGTTGAGCGAGCCGCCGTTTTGCGCCAACCAATGCGCTTGCGCTCCCGCGGTAATCGTATAGCTGCTGTTGAGCGTGATTTCGCCGCCTTGGGCCACAACCATATGAGCCAGCGCAGCCGAGCCGAAGGAAAGCCCCGGCCCGACGAAAACCGTCGACATACCGTATGCCGCAGAGCCTCCGGCCGCGAGGCAAGCTGAGGCGGGGCCGGACGCAGATAGCGTCATATTTTGAGGCAGTAGGCTGGCCCCGTTTAGTGCAACGAAGCAAGTGCCGACTACGGACACCGTCACCGATGCCATCCCTGCGCCGTTGATAATGACAGGGTTGGTCTGACCAACGATCGGCCCGTTGGCCGTGAACAAATCGGTATAAGCGCCCGCGCCCACCGATATCGTCAACTGAAACCCAGCCAAATCCAACACCTGCTGCGCCCAGCTATAAGCACGCCCCTTCGTCGCGAACGCGCTTCCGGCCGTCAGCCCCGTGCCGGTCACATCGCTCCCCGTCGTCGCCACGAACAACGTCGTATTGGCCGTCAACTTCGCCCGCCCCGGCGCGCCCCATGCCTGATAATTCACCCCATCGCCCGTGAACAGCGCCTTCTGCCCCGGCCCCAGCACCAGATAGCCGCTCACCACGCCCGAGCCGGTCAGCGTCGAACCGGCGCCAACCTGGATCGACAGCAGCCCGGTCGGATCGGTGTTGACGATCGTCCCCGACCAGCCGGCCGGGAGTGCTCCCGCCGTGGCGCCGGGCAGCGTGTCGGTCATGGCGGTGCCGGAATTCGTGCGCCACGTCGCGTTGCCGGAATCCGACACGGCATAGGTGTGCGCGGCACCGGAGATGACGTTCTTCGCCCCGTCGCCAGCACCATTCTGCGGCCAGGACAGCATCTGCATCACCGGCCCGGACTTGATCACCACATCGAACGCCCGTCCGACCCGCAGATCGTCCGGCGCGCAGGGTGAACCGTCGGGCCGGGTCACGCTGACCGCGCCCAGCCCGTTGATGTTGGCCGTGACCGGGCCGGTATTGGCGTTGGCCGGCAGGATGCGCAGCACATTGCCGACGGCGTAGCTCGGCAGGGCCGGCGACAAGGTCGCCACGATGGCGTTCGCCGTGCCGCTGGTGTCTTGCGCATAGGTGCCGGGCGGCGTGGCGCTCGACGCGATCAGTTGCGGCAGGGTCTGGGTCAGGAACGGCGCCCCCGACGCCACCGCGATATTGGCCGCCGTCACCACCGTCTGGCCGAACGCAACCGTGACGACATAAAGCGGGACCCACCCGGCATCGGTCGCCGGCACGGTTTGTGTTCCGGTCGCGGCGGCAATGCCGGTCTTGGCCTGGACGACGCATTGGCAGGCCCGCACCGTCGGCAGGGTCAGCCCCGATCCGTTCGGCCCGGTCAGCGAGGTGCCGGGGTTCTGTGTGTTGAAGAATTGCAGCACCGAGGGGGTGGTATCGACCTCCTGGAACATCGCTTCGATCAGATAGCTGATCGAGGTTCCGGCCGTAGAGGGTGCCGGGCACGCGATCGTCTGCGGGTCACGCAGCAGCCCTTGCTTCAAGACCGAGTGAAACGAATCGGTATCCGGGCCGAGGCCGCCCGCGATCTGTTGCCCGTTGATCGTGGCGACATTGGTGCCGGTCAACTGGCCATAGGCCGCGGCGTCGAGCAGGCTGGTCTGATAAAGCCGGCCCGCCCCAACGGACACCGCAAGCGACGCCGGCGAGGTCGGGGTGCAGGCCAGCCCGCACGCAATCGGCCCGGAGCCGAGCAGATCGGCGGACAGCAGACCCAACCCCTCCTGGGTAAAGCGTTGTGCCGACAGGAAGTCGGTCTCATAAGGGATGGCGAGCGGATATACTTGTTGACGGTCCATCAGAGCGCCCCGGGAGCAATGGAAAGGATAAGAACGGAGAGATTGGCCGCGTTGGGGACCAATCAGCCGGACGTGACCGGCATCGGCTGGTCGGTCAGTTGCAGCCACACCGTGACCCCGGCCGGCCGCACGCGTTCGATCGCGGCGATGATCGCGGCGTCCGGCGGCTGCGGTGGCGGCGTGATCGACGGCAGCGAATAAGCGAGGCCGGAGCCTCGATAGGCCGAGGGAAGAACGCGCCATCCGCCCAGCAGCGGGAACAGCACCGGGTTCTGCCGCGGCGTGGTGAGGAAGATCTGAAACGGCAAGCCGGCCGAGCCATAACTCCCGCTGCGCCACGCAAAACCCTGGCGCCACGCCCCGATATCAGACACGCGGTTCGCCTCGATCAGAACCGGGTGATTGCCGGTCGTATCGAAGATCACCCGGTCGAGTGCTTCGCGTGTGACCTTCTCGCGCAAGATTTCGCGCCGGACCCGCAGCGAGAACGCCGTATCCATTTCGCCGGCATTGCGCCGCACCATGTTGCCGAAATAATCCCCGGCGATGAGGTCGAGCCAGCCATCGGTCGCGGTGGCGATCCTGACTTGCAAGCCGGTATAGGCGATCGCGGTGTGAATCGCCGTCAAGCCGGCCGCCAAGCCCGAGACCAGGGCGAAAATCAGCGTGCCCGGCCCGCTGCCGGCCGGAAACCAGCGGGACGGAAGCCAGCGTAGTATCCGGGCGGTAATGTCGGTTTGGGTTCCGGTCGCCATCATCAATTCACCCTCAAAGTGCCGGCCTTGATGACCTGGATCGTGCTGACCGTCAGATCGGCGGTACCGCCATTGAGCGTGACACCGGTCACATTCGAAATATTGGGCGAGGCGTCATAGGCGATCTGGGTCAGCCGCGAGACCGGCAGCGGTGCTCCGACCGCAAGGGCGTCGATGAACACGGTCAAGGCATTGACGACGGCCGCCTGATCGGCGGCGTGATTGGCCGCGATGATGCTGGTCAGCGTCATGACGACCGTCGCGGTGACGATCTGCGGCGGAATGATGCCGATCGTGATGCCGGCACTGCGCACCGCCTCGACCGCCGCATTGGCCGCCTGGAGCAGCGAGGATGGCGGATTGCCCGTCCCGTCATCCAGGCACACCGTCACAAAGCCCGGCTGGGTGGCCAGCGTCGGACTGGTATTTTCCAGGATGCGAAAGGTCAGGTTGGCCTGAATCGCATTGAGCGCGAACGAGATCGCCGCGTCGGTTCCCTTCATGAGCTGGGCCAGGTAAAGCGGGAACCGTGCCCGAAAAGCGGCATCCGCCTCGGCATCGCCGCCACCGGTGAAGGCGGCGCTGTTGGTCGCGGTATCGATCCCATTGATCGGCTGGAGCAACAGCGAGATCGCGCCCGGCAGCACATTGCCGGCACTACCCGGCGTGACGGCCCCAGCCGCAACAGTAAGCGACCCAACCCCGGCCGCCAGCCTGTAACCGGCGATCCCGATGCCGCCCGCATTAACGGCGTAGGCACCGTTGGTCGGGTCGACGGTGACCATGAACTGCGCCCCGCCCACTGCCGTCGCCACGAGGGCTCCAACCGGAATGACCGCTGCGGCCGTCGGCTGGAACCGAGCAAAGGTGATCGACCCCGTCGCCGCGGCCGGCGAAAGACGGGCGAAGCCGAAATCCGCCATCCATGAGTCCAGATCGCCGTGCTGGCTGGTTGCGGCACGCGATTGTGCCAGAACGAGCAGAATCAGCCCTTGCAGCCACAGCGCGACGCCGGCCACGGATTGGACCAGCGCCAGATTGATCGAACCGACCGTGAAATCGAGCGCCACCGTCGCCGCGGACTTCGCCGCCGCGACCATGCCGGTGACCAGATTGGTGAAGCTTTGACCGGTGATCGCCATCGGAAATCCTCAAAAAGAAAGGGCGGCCCGAAGACCGCCCTTGATGGTGCAGATGCTGGCTACCGATCCGAATCAGCGATGGGCGGTCTCCGGTGGCGGCAGCTGATGCGGCGATGGCGCCGTCGGGGCTTCCAATGCCATTGGTGGCTGGCTTGGGCCGGTCGGGGGTGTTGCCGCCAAGTTGAAACTGAGCGGGATACCCGATCCGGTCTGATCATAATAAAGCACCGAGATCGACACACCGCCGCGAAACAGTGTCATGGTCACTTGCGGTGGGGGATTGCGCGCCACGGTCGGCTCCAGCGCGATCTGCCCCACGATCAACGCCCGCAAGTGCCCGAGATCAAGGTTCTGCCCGATCTTCGTCAGCAAGCCCGCGCCGTAGCCCGGCTGCCACGGATAATCCCCGCCGCCCGGATTGGTCAGCAACCGACGCAGGATGCGCTGCGAGGTTCGATCGGAACGGAAGGCCGGGGCGATATCGCCCGTCGGCCCGAGCACGAGATCGTTCCCCCAATATTGATAGAGATCGGCCAGATCGGACATAAATCACCCCGCCTTCAACGCCGTTGTCAGTGAATTGCCGGGAAAGCTCTGCACCATCGGGCCGGTATTGCCGCCACCCGTGGCGACGCCGGAATGGGTATGGCCGGCAAGAAGGTTCTGGGCCGCCTGGGTCATCAGCACCTGCAAGCTTTCCCCCGACGACCCGACATTGATCGTCGGCGCCGTAACATTGACGGCGGTGGTCGCCGTGATGTTGACCGTCGGTGCCGCAAGATCGATTTCGACCGATCCATTGACCAGCACCTTCTGATCGTTGGTGATCTGAAGGCTCGACCCGGAGGCGTGAACGAAAATGATCTCGCCGCCCGTCGCCGCCTGGCCGTCGGCGCGCAGGGGCGGGACATGGGGCTGGTCGAAAATCCGCCCGAGGATCACTCCTTGGTCCGGGTGGTTCTGGACAAACACCACGATTACCTGATCCCCCTTTTGCAGCGGTGTCACGACGCCCCAACCATTGCCCATGAAGCCGGTCAGCACCGGTAGATAGCCGGTGAGTGGCGTCATCCCGTCAGCACTCGGCGCCAAAACGATTTTGGCCCGATAAGTGGTCGGGTCATAGGAATCGACGATGGCAAAACGCGGGGCCGCCGACAGGGCGGCCGCCTGATGCGCCGCACGAAACCCGCTCACGACGCGCCCGGCGTGCTGGTGACCTGTTGCGAGGCGCTATGGTTTTTGGCGCGAATCGACATGGTGAATCCCCCCGACAGGCTGAGGCTGCGTTCGATGCGATCGGCGAAATAGGTCTGATCCCAATCGGTCCCAGTCCCGCTGAGGTCGACCGGTTGCTCGAAGGACAGGAACGGATCGCCTGGCATCTGGACATCGATCACACGCTCGAACAGCGAATATTGCTTCAGCAGTTCGTTCGCCCGCGCCTGTGCCTGATCCTGGGTCAGGCCAGGCACATCGATCGTGTAGGTTTGCGGCCCGATCCCGGCATTTCCGTGTGCGACCTCACCGGACAAAGTAGATCGTGCCGTGGCCATGACCGTCTTGGCCGCATTCCGATCATGGCTCAGCACCGTCACCACGATATCGCGTGCCAAGGTGATCGCCCGGCTGAGATGCAGCCTCTTGAAATTGCCGGTCGGTGATGCCCCTGGACTGGCCGGCGGGCGCCAGACCAGCTTATAGGGTGGCCCGACCGGGTCGGCATCGGGCCGGAAAAACAAATTCCGGCCGCGCACATAACAAATGAAACCTTCGTTCCGCGCCAATTGCGTCAACAGATCCCATTCCGATTCCCGTCGGGTCACGCGGGAATAGGTATTGTCGCTGGTGTTTTTGGACCCAACCGGCGTGGCTGTCGCCTGCACGATCGGTGTCAGCCCATGGTTGCTGGCGATCGTCTCCGCGATCTGACTCGCCGTCTGGTTGGTAAAATTCTGATAGGTCTGGGTATCGATCAGCACCGACGAATAATCGCGCCCGCTGAGTACGACCATATTTTCCGGCTGGCTGATCGAGACGCTGTCGACCGGCCCGAGGACGG
>JAXDMU010000551.1:0-8139 GCA_034665905.1 Aliidongia sp.
CGAGACCGGGCACGACCGGCCCCTTGACCAGCATGCCCAGTCCAAGCCCGACCCAGAATATAACCGACATCCAGGGCGGCAGCCTGTCACCGCGCCGCCGCGCGAGATAGGCCGCGCCGAGTGCGCCCTGGACGGCAACGGCGCAGGCCAGTTGCACCGCATCGGTCGTCGCGATATGCGCTGTGTAGACCAGATTGGCCGTGGCCGCGAGCAGACCCGCGCCGATCAAGGCGGTACGCCGGTCGAAGATCTCGGCCCCGAACAGGAAGGTCAGCAGCACCGCTGCCGTACCGCCCAATACCGAGGCCAGCCGATAGGGCCAGACTTCCGTCGCATCGGCACTCGACAGCGTGCCGACCAGAGCCGCTTGCAGCCAATAGATTCCGACTGGCTTCTTGTTGCGCGCCTCGTCCTGATAGCGGATCTGCACCAGATCGCCGGTTTCGAGCATCTGGCGCGTCGCCTGGATATAGCGCGCCTCATCGCGATCGACCGGCGGCAAGCTGGCGATGCCGGGCAGGAACAACGCAAAGGCCAGCGCCAGCAGCAGCACCCAGGGCCGCCATCCGGCCGCAAGGTAATCGAGGCGCTGGCCGATCATGATCGTGTCAGTCATGGCGCGGTCTTTTGGCAGCATAGCTGAGTCACCGGCGCCGATGCTCGCCAGATCCGATGGCCGCCCAGCGGTTCGGCCGCAGAAACGGCGAGCCGGGTCAGCGTCCCGCCCCATTTACCGTGAAACTCAAAGAGGCTCGCCTCACCCTCGAGCGTCACGGCATTGGCGACCAGCCGTCCGCCCGGCTTGAGCGCGGAATGGCACAGATCGAGCAATGCAGTATCAACGCCGCCACCGATGAACACGGCATCGGGTGCCGAAAGACCGGAAAGCGCCTCGGGTGCCGACCCATGAACCAGTTCCAGATCCGGCACGCCGAGCGAAGCGGCATTGGCGTCGATCAGCGCGCAGCGCGCGGCATCGCGTTCGATCGCACAGGCACGGCCCCGCGGCAGAGCACGCAGCCATTCGATCGCGATCGAGCCGCAGCCGGAGCCGACGTCCCACAGGGTCTCCGAGCCGCACGGGGCCAGCGCTGCCAGGGTCGCGGCGCGGATCGGCCGCTTGGTCAATTGCCCGTCATGGCGGAACGCCTCGTCGGGCAGCCCGGCGATGCGCGGCCACCAGCGGGCCGACGGGCCGGGTCGGCATTCGATCGCCAGCGTATTCAGATCGGCGAAGGTCGTTTCAGCCAAAGAGGCGGCTGCCGTCTCGGTGATCCGTTCTTCGGCCCCGCCCAACCTTTCCAGCACGACCAGCCGGCTTGATCCCCAGCCGCGGTCGACCAGAAACCGTGCGATCGCCGCGGGGGCGCCGCCGTTCTCGGTCAACGCCAGCAACCGCGCACCGGCCGCCAGATAAAACGCCAACCGATCGAGCGGGCGACCATGAAGGCTCAGAGTCTCGACCTGCTGCAACGGCCAGCCGAGCCGCGCGGCCGCGAGCGAAAAAGCACCCGGCGCCGGCAGAATCGTCATCTCTGCGATCGGCAGCGATCGGCAGAGCGTGGCGCCGATGCCGAAATGCAACGGATCGCCGCTCGCCAGCACAACGGCCGGCCGGCCGCGCCGCGCCCGCAACGCCGCAATGGTCACCTCGATCGGCTTGCCCCAAACCAGCCGTTCGGCCGGGCCGGGCGGGATCATCGCCAGATGGCGTTCACCACCGACAATGAGGTCGGCCGTGTCGAGCGCCGCGCGCGCGGCGGCGCCGAGCCCGGCTCGCCCATCCTCGCCGATTCCGACGATGGTAAGCCAGCGGGCGCCCCCAGCGAGCCCGCCGCTCACCCGGCTCGCTTCGCTTGCGCTATTTCCTGTCGGCACCCCGTATCTGGTCATGGCCGGACTCGTATGGGCGTTAGGTTAAGCTCTTTTATCATGACGGTTAGGGGTACTCGTTAACTTAGCGCCTATCGGGACAAGTCCGGCCACGACGAATATTGGAGTTTTCAGCTTGGCGCTCATAGCCCCTCGCTCTCCGGCCCGGCCAGCGCGTTGACTGCGGCTGCCGCCAGGGCCGAACCGCCGCGGCGCCCCGACAATGCCACGAAGGCAATCCCCATTCGATTCGCGGCAAGTGCCGCCTTTGACTCCGTGGCCCCGACAAACCCGACCGGAAAGCCCAGCACCAAAGCCGGGCGCGGCGCCCCGGCTTCGATCATCTCCAGCAGATGGAATAAGGCGGTCGGTGCATTGCCGATCGCCACGACCGCGCCGGCCAACCGGTCGCCCCAGAGTTCGAGAGCGGCGGCCGAACGCGTCGTCGCCAGCCGTTCGGCCAGGGCCGGAACGGCCGGGTCGCGCAAGGTGCAAATGACGGGGTTTCCGGCCGACAGGCGTGTCCGCGTGATTCCGTGGGCGACCATCTCGGCATCGACCAGAATCGGCACCCCCGCCGCCAAAGCGCGTCGTCCGGCGGAGACAGCGCCTTGGGACCAGACGAGATCGCGGACCAAACCGGGATCGGCCGCGGCATGGACGATACGCAACGCGAGGCCATGCAATTCCGGCGGTAAACCGGTCAGATCGGTTTCCGCACGCGCGATCGCGAAGCTGCGCTCATAGATCGCCGCCGGATCGGTCAAATATTTATAGAAGCCACCGCTCACCCCGATCAACCCTCTTCGACGCCGTCCGGCCGGGCGACGAACGGTCGGGCATGGGTGTGACCATGCGCATGGTCGTGATGATGATCATGTCCGCTGTTGGCACCGACGACATGATGATGATGCCCGGCTTGGACCGCGCCGACGGCTTCTTCGAAGCCGATGATCTGCGTGCGGTACTTGCACAATTGGCAATTCATCGCCGGCATACCCTCCTCGATCTCGCGGACCCGCTCGACGAAAGCGTCAAGCACCAGCGGGTGATCGCGCAGATAAGGCGCCTCCAGGAACTCGATCTCGGGGTGCCGGGCGGCGATTTCCCGTGTCTGGTCGTAGATCCGGTTGACCAGGATGCCGGTGAACAGAAAATATGGAAACACGATGACGCGCTTGAAGCCAAGGCGCGTCGCGCGTTCGAGTCCGTCATCGACGCGGGGAAAGGCGACGCCGGAAAAGACCGTCTCGGCCCAGCCAAACCCCATGCCTTCCCACAGCATGCGCGCCACCTTGGCGATGTTGGAATTAGCATCGGAATCGGTCGTGCCGCGCCCGACCACGACCAGCAAGGTCTCTGCGCGGGGAACCTTGGTCGGTGCCTTGGCCTCCGCCTCCTCGATGCGGGCGCGCGCGGCTTCGAGCAGCTTGGGATCAATACCCAGTTCCCGGCCAAAGCGGATGTCGATCTCGGGATGCTCGGCCATGAAGGTGTTGAGTTCCCAGGGTAGGTCATTCTTCACATGAGTCGCGGCGAAGAGCATGCCCGGCACCGCCAGGATATGCCGCACCCCGCGTGCGACCAGCGCCGAAAGTCCTTCGCGGATGATCGGCCGGGCGAATTCCAGATAGCCGGTCTCGATCGGATAATCCGGCAGGCGGGCGGCGATCCCGGCCGCGACGAGTTGGAACTCCGCCATCGCGCCGTCGTCGCGGCTGCCATGGCCGCACACCATGATGCCGACCTGCGGTTCGCGATATTCGGCCGCCAGGAACCGTGCCACTTCGCTCATAAGCTCGCCTTCCAACCTGCTGTTCCGACGCAGAAAGATTGACCGGCGACAGTGCCGATCCCATGCTGCGCACCATGTCGATATTCGCAAACCTGCTGGCGCTGCCGGCCCATGCGACGGATCGGATGATCGTGCTGGTCCTGGCGCTGTGCCTCGACGCGCTGATCGGCGATCCTGAGCGGCTCTATGCCGTGATCCCACACCCGGTCATGCTGATCGGCAGAGCCATAGCGCTGTTCGACCGCCGGCTCAATCGCGAGACACGCGGCCCTCATACCCGGCGGGTGCGCGGCGTGACGACGCTCGTTGTACTGGGACTGACTGCCATCGCGCTCGGTATCGCCCTCAGTGCGCTTGCCGTCTCGTTCCGCTTCGGCTGGATCGTCGAAGTGCTCGCGGTCGCCGTGCTGGTGGCCCAGCGCAGTCTCTACGATCATGTCCGGCTTGTCATGCTCGCCTTGCAGCGCGAGGGGCTCGCTGCCGGCCGCAGCGCGGTCAGCCGCATCGTCGGCCGCGACCCGGACAGTCTGGATGTCTTCGGCGTCGCGCGCGCCGGCATCGAATCGCTCGCGGAGAATTTCAGCGACGGCGTCGTGGCGCCGGTCTTTTTCTATGCCATTGCCGGGTTGCCGGGCCTGCTGCTCTATAAGACGGTGAACACGCTCGATAGCATGATCGGCCACAAGAACAGCCGCTATCGCGATTTCGGCTGGGCCTCGGCACGCTTCGACGATTTGCTCAATCTGATCCCGGCTCGGCTTTCCGGAATGCTGATCGTGCTGGCCTCGGCCTTCGTCTCGCGCGGGCGCCCCGATCGGGCGCTCGCCGCCATGTGGCGCGACGCACGCAAGCACCGCTCGCCCAATGCCGGCTGGCCGGAAGCGGCGATGGCCGGCGCCCTCGGCCTGGCGCTGGGTGGTCCACGGCGCTATAGCGAGTTGGTGGTGAACGACCCCTGGCTGGGCACCGGCCGCGCCCGGGCGACGCCGGCCGACCTGCGCCGTGGTCTGATGATCTTCATCGCGGCCTGCCTGATTCAGCTGCTGATCGTGGGGGCGCTCGCGTTGCTGAAACCGCGATAACGCTTCTCGCCCATCACCGGCCATGCGCGATCTCCAGCAGCCGGTCGAGATCGAGATGAGCGTCCAAATGGGCGGCGAGCGCATCCAGCGTGGTCTCGACGGCCGCCGCATGATCGAGCAGCGGATCGGTCACGGCGCCGAGGCTTGCCAGATAATGCCGACGCCAATCATCGGCCTCGAACAGCCCGTGAACATAGCAGCCGGCCACGCTTCCATCGGCCGACCTACCGCCTTCAGGCCGTCCGTCCAGCATTAGGAACGGGCGTTCGGTGTCGGCACCGCTGGTGCGGCCGACATGCATCTCGTAACCGGTGACGGGATGACCACTCAGCACATCCGTGGCGCCAAGCCGGACCAATCTCTTGCTACCGGTCAAGATCGTGTCGATATCGAGATGACCGAGTCCGACAGCTTCGCCGGGCGGTCCCTCAATGCCTTCGGGATCGGCGATACGACGGCCCAGCATCTGATAGCCGCCGCACAGCCCGAGCACTCGGCCGCCGGCGCGCAGATGCGCTGCAAGATCGATGTCCCAGCCTTCCGCGCGAAACGCCGCGAGATCGGCGATGGTCGCTTTCGATCCGGGCAGCAGCACCAGATCGGCATCGCGCGGCAAGGGAGTGCCGGGCGGCACGAAGATGACATCGACATCCGGCTCGGCACGCAACGGATCGAGATCGTCAAAATTGGAGATATTGGGCAGGCGCGGCACGGCGACACGAAACGTCGCTCCGGCCTTGCTGCGGTGCCGATGATCGAGCGCCACCGCATCCTCGGCCGGCAATTGCCGTGCCGCCGGGAAATGCGGCACCACGCCCAGGCAGGGCAAGCCGGTGCGCTCGGTCAGGATCGCGACCGCCGGCTCGAACAGGGTGATATCACCGCGGAACTTGTTGATGATATAGCCCTTGATCCGCGCCCGCTCGGCGTCGGGCAACAGCGCCAGCGTACCGACGATCGCCGCGAGCACGCCGCCGCGATCGATATCGCCGATCAGCACGACCGGTACATCGGCCGCCTCGGCAAAACCCATATTGGCGATGTCACCCGCGCGCAGATTGATTTCGGCCGGCGAGCCTGCCCCCTCGATCAGCAGAAGTTCGGCCTCGGACGAGAGGCGCGCGAAACTTTCCAATACGCGCGGCAGCAGAACCGGTTTCAGCGCGTGATATTCACACGCCTGCGCGTTACGCAGAACCTGTCCTTGCACGACAATCTGGGCGCCGGTCGCCGATTGCGGCTTGAGCAGCACCGGGTTCATATCGGCGGTCGGTGCCACGCCGCAGGCCCGCGCCTGAAGCGCCTGCGCACGGCCGATCTCGCCGCCATCGGTGGTGACCGCCGCATTGTTCGACATGTTCTGCGGCTTGAACGGCCGGACTGCAAGACCGCGCCGCGTATAAGCGCGGCACAGCCCGGCCGTGATCAGCGACTTGCCGACATCGGAGCCTGTGCCTTGCAGCATCACCGCCGGCACGCGGCCTTTCCGATGATCGGCCCGTTCCGTCACCGGAGCGAGGCCAGTTCTTGACGCAGCCCGGCCGCACCGGGCGCGGGGGCCGCGCGGCCGGAGATGATGTTGCGCACCGATTCCGGCCGTCCGTAATACGCCTCGTTCCAGCTGTCGCGCGGCTTGATAAGTGAGCCATTGAGCGTCAGCCCGGCATAGGCCCCGGTGGCCGATGACCAGACGATGATGTCGGGATGAAAGTTAGTGGTGGTCGAAGCCTCGGCCTCAGAGCCGAGTGTCACGATAGCGAGACCGGCCTGCGCGCCGATCTTGAACTCGTCCGCCATGAAATCGCGAAGCGCCCGATCGGTCATCACGAAGACGACCAGTTCCGATTGCTCCAGCCCGATCTGCAAGCCGAAGGATGCCGAGGCCATCGTGTAGAAAGCGGGCGAACTCCAGTCATTCTCTTCATGACGTACCAGCAGGACACCTTCGCCGCCTTCGCCACCGAAGAAGAACCCGCCCTTGATCAGCGCCGGCACGATCAGCACGCCCTTGGCGGTGTGCATCAGTTCGCGGGCATTGCCGAATTCCCGGTCTTTTCTCAGATCGTCCACGGTGATCCGGGCAAGTTCGACCAGATTCTGCTGATCGGTGCCCGCCCGCGCCACGGGCGCTGCAAACAGCGCCAGCACCATGACGAGTCCCCGTAAGGCTTGCTTCATAATCTTGCTCTCCCAAAAGGCTGCGCGGGCGCGCTCCCATCGAACATTCAAAACTCTATCCCTGCCTGCGCCTTGACGCCGGCGCGGAACGGGTGCTTGACCATCGTCATCTCGGTCACGAGATCGGCAATTTCGAGCAATTCCGGCTTGGCATTGCGGCCGGTGACGACGACATGAAGATCGCGCGGCTTGGCCGCCAGCGTCGCCACCACCTCATCGAGTGGCAGATAGTCATAACGCAATACGATATTGAGTTCATCCAGCAGGATGAATTTATAGCTGGGATCAGCCATCATTTCCTTGGCGGTTTCCCACGCTGCGCGGGCGGCGGCGATGTCGCGGACACGATCCTGCGTGTCCCAGGTAAAGCCCTCGCCCATCGCGCGGCACGTCACCAGATCGGCGAAGCGATCGAGTACCTTGCGCTCGCCGGTTTCCCATTTTCCCTTGGTGAACTGAACGATACCGGTCTTGAAGCCATGGCCGATACAACGCATGACCATGCCGAAGGCCGCGGTCGATTTGCCCTTGCCGAGCCCGGTATGCACGATCAGCAGCCCGCGCTCCTCGGTCTTGGTCGCGAGCATGCGCGTGCGCGCCGCCTTGCGCTTCGCCATCTTCTCGGCATGGCGCGCGTTGAGTTCGTCTTCGCTCGGCGCCGCTTCGGTCATGATCTTGCCCCCTTGCCCATGAGTTCGCTCAGCCGATCGCGCGCCGAATTGGATTTCGGCCGCCAAAGCTGCCGGTCGATCGCCTCGGCCAGACGGGCGGCGATTTCGCCCCGCGCCGCGGGATTATGCCGGTCGAGAAAATCGAGCACGGCCGGATCGCCCAGATAAGCGTCGAAGATCGCGTCGAAATGATGGCCGGCGACGGCCTGAGTCGTCGCGGCGAAGGCGAAGAGGTAGTCCACCGTCGCTGCCATCTCGAAGCCGCCCTTGTAGCCGTGACGCATTACGCCCGCGAGCCATTTCGGATTGACCGCCCGGCCGCGCACGACCCGCGCGATTTCCTCTTCCAGCGTGCGGATGCGCGGCAATTCGGGGCGCGAATGGTCGTTGTGATAGATTTTCGGTGCCGCGCCCGCGAGATGGGTGACCGCGGCAGCAAGACCGCCCTCGAACTGATAGTAATCGTCGCTGTCGAGCAGATCATGTTCGCGATTATCCTGATTATGGAGCACGGCTTCGACCCGCGACAGCCGCTCGCGCA
>JAXDMU010000552.1:0-8405 GCA_034665905.1 Aliidongia sp.
CGACCCTGCTCGCCGGTCTGCCGCAGGAGCATGAGCGCGGTCTGGGCGGCTGGCAGGCCGAGGCGCCGGTGCTGGCCGATCTCTTCCAACTGACCCACGGCGCGCTCGCCGCACTCGCGACCATCGCGGAAGGACTGGAACTCGACCCGGCCCGGATGCAGGCCAATCTCGATCAAGCCGGTGTCGGCACCGATTTCGGCGAATCCGTTGCCCTCGCCCGTCGGGCGCTGGCGCATTATCGAAAGGTCGCAGACTGATGGACGAAACCGAACGCCACGCCTTGGGCATGCAAACCCGCCGCGCCGTACTGGGCGACACCCATGTCGATCGCGCGCTGGCCAAGACGACGCCCTTCACCGCCGATTTCCAGGATCTCATCACCCGCACCGCCTGGGGCGACATCTGGAACCGCCCCGGCCTCGATCACCCGACCCGCCGCCTGCTGACCCTGGCAATGCTGATCGCGCTCAACCGCGGCGACGAGTTCAAGCTGCATGTCCGCGCAGCACTCGAACACGGCATGGACCCGGCGCTGATCAAGGAGGTCATCATGCAAAGTGCCATCTATTGCGGCGTGCCGGCGGCGAACACGGCGTTTCATCAGGCGGGGGAAATTTTAGCGGAGGTGGGCAACGCCGACGGTTGAGTTGGTTTTGAATCTTCCTGGATTATCTCGACGAGGGTACGCTGGCAGCGGCGCTCAAGGCGCGGCGGCCGTTGTAGGGCTTGACTTTTTGCGGATTTACTAAATAACTAGACACGACATGACTTAGAGTATGAGCAAATCATGCAAAATGCCGAGGCTCCTCGTGAGATTATCGACGGGAAAGCCGTGCGTACGCTAGTCGAAGCACAAGCGATCCGCGGCGCCACAATTCTCGGTCAGCCCGGGGGCTGGGCCGTGTTGGTACGGTACGGCACCAGCGAACGCGCTGTCGCGGCCCAACGTGCACGGCGTCCGCGCCTTTGGCGTAATCTTAATACCGCCGCGGCCTTTGTGCGTGACGATCTTGGCGTGACCCGCTTCGATGTCGACACAATCGACCATCAACCCGAGGCCAATGAGCGTCGTCGCCCGGACCAAGCGGCGGCGCTTCGCCGAACCCATGCCGCGGCGGCGCATGATGCCTGGTTCCGCGCCGAGGTCGAGAAGGCGATCGCCGAGGCCGACGCACCTGACGCAATCTGGATTCCCCATGAAGAAGTCGGAGAGGATATGCGCCGGCAGCGCGAAGCGATTGAAGCGCGCCTTGCCGCAGCCCAACGCCCGCTCTGATGCGGCTGGTCTGGACGCCGCGCGCCAGACGCGCGCGGGCCGCTGTGATCGACCATGTCGCACAGGACAATCCGAAAGCCGCCCTGACCCAACTCGATGAGATCGACCGGCAAACGAGCCGCTTGGTCGATCACCCGGCCGTTGGGCGGCCGGGGCGGTTGGGTGGCACACGCGAACTCGTGATCAACCGGACGCCCTTCATCCTGGTTTATCGAATTGATGGCGATACTATATCGATCTTGCATTGTTTACATGGTGCGCAGCAGTGGCCGCAAGGTACGATGTGAGCAACCGGTGATAAGTCGCACAGATCCACTCCCTAGAGCGTTTTCCAATCAGGCTGACGCGCATCCTTCATGCTCGAAGAAGTTGAGGTATTCGGCTTAAGTGATTTCGTGGATCAGAGCACCGATGCGATCCCAAAGTGCCAGGAAAAACAGCTATACCTACCTCACGCTCGCGCCACCTGCGCGAAATAAGCATCAACCGATTGCACGATCCCGGCCGCGAGTTTCTTGCGATAGGCCGGCGAGCGCAGCAGCCTTTCCTCGTCGCGGTTGGACAAGCACCCGAGTTCGACCAAGGCCGACGGGATGTCGGGTGCCTTCAGCACGGCGAAGCCGGCCGAGCGGTGGCTGTGGTCGAGCATGCGGACTTCGGAACCGAGCTTGGTGACCAGTTCCTGGGCGAGGCCGATCGAGAGATTGTTGGTCTGGCGCCGCGCCAGATCGAGCAAAATGTCGGACACCTCCCGCGTTTGCGTCGCGAGATTGACGCCGGCCACCACATCGGCATGGTTTTCCCGCGTTGCCAGTGCCGCCGAAGCGGCGTCCGACGCCTTTTCGGAGAGCGTGAAGACCGAGGCGCCACGCACACCAGCATTGGGAATGGCGTCAGCATGGATCGACAGGAACAGGTCGGCATTGACCGCGCGCGCGCGGGCCACGCGCTCCTGCAACGGCACGAATTCCTCCGCACCGCGGGTCAGAACCACCTTGTAGCGCTTGGTCGCCTCCAGCAGCCGGGCGATTTCGGTCGCGGTGGCAAAGGCGATTTCCTTTTCATAAACACCGCTGTAGCCGATGCAGCCGGGGTCGATACCGCCGTGGCCGGGGTCGATGACGACGACTTGAAGCCGCCGTGCGATCGCAACCTTGGCCCGTTCCGCCGCCAGCGCCTGCGGGGTCAGGGCCAGACTGAACGCGCCCAGCCCGATGATGCCGACACAGCGCAGCAACTCGCGCCGGGCGATCACACGCCCCGTCGGCGTGTCCTGTCGATGCCGTGACAATTCCGCTCCCCCGACGAAAATCGTGCGATTCCACTTAGCTTGGGCCAGGAACTATAGATCCGACTCGAACTTAGCGCCAGATCTATTTGCGCAATAACGGAAAGTCGGTTTGACCGCGGCCTGTGTTCAGATCGCGGGCACCTCGGACCCGATACCGTCGTCGATCTTCCTGCGGGCAAGTGCCACGGCATCGTCAAGATTGGTCTTGAAGCGCACCTCGGGTGGCCGAACGCCATGGGCCAGAAGGAGCCGGCGTATGGCTGGTCGGGCGCCGGCGACATAGGTCGCGGCACCCTGATTGTGCGCCTTGCGGGCAAATCCGGCAATCGTGTCCGCTCCGGTCGAATCGAGCATCGCGACATCGCCGACATCGATGACATACGCTTTGGGATGAGCGCCGATGCCGTCGAGTGCCACCGCGACGGCGGCGGCAGCGCCGAAGAAGAAGGCGCCCGAAATGCGGTAGACGATGATATCCGGGTCGACCGCCAGCCCCGCATCATAGCGTTGGCGGTGATCACCATTCGTGCTGTCCGCCTGGTCTTCATTGATCACCGGCTGCGAGCCATCGACCTGGACCGATTGGGCCATGCGATGGATGAAAAGCAGCGAGCCGATGCCGAAGCCCATAACGATACCTTCCGCCAGATCGCGGAAGATCACGAGACCGAAGGTGGCGAGCAGCACCACCGCATCGCCGCGCGAGGTACGGAGCAGCGTCACAAACCCGTGCCGCTCGGCCATGTTCCAGGCGACGATGGCGAGCAATCCGGCCAGTGCCGCCAACGGGATGTAGCTGGCGAGCGGCGCCGCGATCAGCATGAAGAGCAAGAGAAAGACCGAATGGAGCATGCCGGAAATCGGCCCCCGCGCGCCGGCCCGAACATTGGTCGCGGTGCGAGCGATGGTGCCGGTGACGCACAGTCCGCCGAACAGCGCCGAGGCGACATTGGCGATCCCTTGCGCCAGGAGTTCGCAATTGGACCGGTGCCGACGGCCGGTCATGCTGTCGGCGACGACCGCGGAAAGCAGACTTTCGATCGAGCCGAGCAGCGCGAAAGACAGTGCGGCCGGCAACATTTCAACGATCTTTTCGATCGAGATCACCGGCAAATGCGGTGCGGGCAGCGATGACGGAAGCCCGCCGAACCGGCTGCCGATCGTCTCGACCGGCAAATGCGCGAGCCAGGCGAGGATCGCCGTGACGCCGACGGCGATCAGATAGGCCGGCCAATGCGGCCGCCAGCGCCGCAGGCCGAGAATGGTGGCGATGCAGAGCGCCGCGATGCCGACGGCCGCGATATTGACGGTCGGCAATGAGGCGGCCAGCGCCTGGAGTTTGGCGACAAGTGCTCCCGGCTCCTTATCGGCCAGCGTCAACCCCAGCAGGTCTTTGAGCTGGCTCGCGAAGATGATGAGCGCGATGCCCGACGTGAAGCCGACCGTGACCGGGTAAGGGATGTATTTGATGAAGGTGCCGAGCCTGAGCAATCCCATGGTGATTAGAATCAGCCCGGACATCAAGGTCGCCAGGATCAGGCCGTCGATCCCATGATGTTCGACGGTCGCCGCGACCAGAACGATGAACGCACCCGCCGGGCCGCCGATCTGAAACCGGCTGCCACCCGCGGCCGAAACGATGAACCCACCGATGATCGCGGCATAAAGGCCGCGATCGGGCGTGACACCGGAGGCGATCGCGATCGCCATGGACAGCGGTAATGCGACAATGGCGACGGTCAAGCCCGCGAGGATATCGGCCTTGAAATTGGCCAGCGTGTATCCGTCGCGCAGAATGGTGACAAGCTTGGGGGTGAACAGCTCGACGAAGCCTGGTTCGCGGGTCTGGGCAATCATGGCAATTCACTCTCCCTCATCGGGATATTGAGTATTGCAACCAATCTTCTACCTATCGCGGCAAAGCCGCCAGCACGACCGGCAGCGCCCAGCGCCTCGTGCCGAAGAGTCCGGTCAGGAGCATAGGCTGATCGCCATCCATCCTGAATTCCCACTTGCCGCAGAAATCCCGTCGGTAGCCCGCGACGGCGATGCCTTGGCAAGCGACCGGACCACCGTCGAGATTGAGCGCCAGCGTCAAATCGAGCGGGGCCGAGTGCAGAAAATCGGCCAGACGCGCCAGCGAAAAGAACGCATCTTCGGTGGTGCCAAACACGAGCCTGCCGTCCTTGTCCTGCCCGACGAAGCTTCGGTTGGCGAGCCAGCCGGTATCGGCACCGGCACGGGAGACCCCATCATTGCCGATCAGCAGCGGATAGGAAACCAGCGCGTCGTCGGCCCCCTTGAAAGCGGTTTGCCAGTCTTCCCCGGCAAGATCGTGAATTGCCGTCTCGGCGCCAGATGCGACGAAGGCGCCGTGCGAACCGGCGTAATCGGACGGACCCAGGTCGATTCCGGCACTCAGGAACGGCGTCGTCGGCGTACCGTGGCGCGAGAAATAGCTGCCATTGATAACCAGGGCGGCGCCGAGCTTTTGCATCCAGTCGCCCAGTTCCCGGTTGCCGGCCGGCGCGTTGCGCACGATGAAGCGGAAATGAGCGGGATCGATCCGTGCCAAGAGAATGCGATCGACCTCGCTGCCCTCGATAATCGCCGAGAGTTCGGCGACCTCGAAGCCGTCCGCGACGGTGCGCCAGGCGAGCGGGCCAGGCGTCGCCGCCGGAACCGGCCGGTGCTGAGCCAGCCGCATGGCGTCGGACAGCCGCGCATCGTCGGCCGCGACCGGAATCCATCGGGAACTGCCTCGCCGCAATATGACGTTAAAACCATAGAGCCCGGCATAATCGTAAATGCCGGCCGCGATCACGCCCGCACCGAACATGCCAACCAGGAACAGGCTCAACCGGATTTTTCCCATTCGCCCGAAATATTTCATAATGCCTTTCCCGATCCCGTAAGGCTCCGGTTTTTCAGGGTGAAATGGCAAAATTGCGGCCTTCGGCCGGCATTCGCGTGACCAGGTCAAGATCTGCCGGCCGCAATCATATGGTGATAGGCCGGGTCGACCAGACGATGCGCCATCGCGCCGATCGAGTCCGCAATCACCCCCTTTGTTCCGGTGAAAAGGCGCTTTGCCGGATCCTTGGCGTAATAGCGCGCTTCCTCGGCCATACGACCGAGATCGACCTCGTCCGGCGCCACTCCCAGGAACGGGGCGACACGATCCCAAACGGCCCCCGGCAAATCGCGGTAGTCGATCCGGAGCGCGCCCTCACCCGCCGCCTCAAGCCAAGCCTCGATCATTGATGCCAGCACGCGGGCGCAGAATTCTTCCGGCACCATCGTGGGCACGGAAAAAGGGTCGAGCCCGAACAGATATTCCGCCATACGGGGATGGTTCCGCAGTTGCATCCAGCCGGGCGGTCCGTCCAGAATCGAGGCCATCACTTCGGCCGGGCGGCGATGGACCCAGATCCACGGCGTCGCAGGAAAGGCGGCACGGAACAGCGGCAGCAGGCGGACATTCCAACTCGACAGCTTGACGACATAGCGGGTCTCGTCGCCGGCCCGGATGCGGCCCAGGGCGCGGACCAACAGGCGCAACACCGCGATCCGTGCCTCTTCATGGATCAGAGTCGGGTCGGCTTCGAGCAGACTGTTGATCGGTCCCGGCTCTGCCGCGACCACCATGCCCGGCAGGGTCGAAAGCAGTCGCGACACCAGGGTCGAGCCGCAACGCGACATGTGAAAGATGAACCCGGCCGGATCGAGCGAGGGCTCGCCGTCGAGCGCCGCCAATTCCTGAAGCGTCGTCCGCACCACCGGTCGCCCAGCCCAGCGCGCAACGGTTTGATCGAAGAACGGTTCCGCGAACCGGATGTCGCGCAAATCGCACCAATCGATCGCCGGTTCGGGCGGCTGTATCGTCAGCCGGATCGGTGTCCAGCGCGCAAGATCGGCGAGTTCCATGCTTCAATCTTCGGGAAACAGCCGATCATGGCCGCTAACATAATGCGCCTCTCCGGCCTGAAGATGAGCGTTGTTGGCCTCGCGCAGTGCCGCATCCGCCTCGCCATAGAGAAACGGCACGAAGGCATAGCGCCGGCCGCGCGTGATCGGCATCACTTGATGCAGCGCGCCGCAGGAAAACACCACCGCCCCGCCGCACGGTGCGCGGTATTGCCGGCGGCCGAATTCCGGGAAGACCAGATCGCAGCCTTCATAATCAGTATTGAGATTGATCGAGACGGCGAAGCGCCGATGCTGCGCACCCAGATTGACGTTGTCGCGGTGCCGATAGAAATGCCCGCCGACCGCACTGTCGTAGCAAGACACAATCGTGCGATCCATCCGCGTCGCCTGATATTGAAAGAACCGCTCGATCGGCGGCAGCAGCCGGCGCACGACCCGGTCGCGGATGATCTCGCGCAATTGCGGATCACCGATCACCAGATCCTGGCGGCGTTTTAGCGCATGATCGATGACGGTCGCGGTCTTGCCGTCCTGGTCGAGTAGAAAGCCGGAATCAGTGCCGCCCATTTCGTCATGGAGCTTCACCAGAAAATCGCAAAAATCGAAATCAAAGACACGCGGTACGATCAGAACCGGCGCACTCAGCGCCACACCGGCCGAAGCATCGATCTCGGGCAATTGCCGCAGAAAGCCGCGCAACATGGCGGCATGGTTCATCGCCTCGTCCCAGACTATGTTCGCGACCGCCCGCAACATCGGGTCGATCACGATAGTTCGTGGGGTGCCGAGTGCATCACAGGCACGGCTGACGGCACCGTCATAATCGGCGAGAAATCCCAAAGCGGGACCGCTGACCTCGGCGAGGACCGTTGCCATGCCGTTCGGCGGCGGGACGGTCAGCACGCCATAGACGACGAGTTTGTCTTCATCGAACAAACCCGCCTCGCCCATCAGTTCGGTCAGCTCATGCGCCGCGCGCGGCTCGGACAGATCGTTCAGAAAGGCCAGGACGATCCAGCGTCCGCCCTGGACATGCAGATCAACCGAACCGCCGGTCAGAGTCTTGGCGCTGAACCAGGGCACGGGATCGCCGAGCCGGATCGGCTCGCCGCCATCGGGGTTATCGCTCATGGCATCTCGTCCTCGTTGCTGCACTAAACCAGCAAATCACGGCCGGATTAACGATTCCTCAACCGATTCGGGCCCGCTGCACCGCCGTCACCAGCGTGTCGAGCGCGCCCAGAAAGCGCGAACGATCCTTTGACGCCAACGGCTTCGGCCCGGTCCCGCCGGCCCCCAACTCACGCAGATGCGCCGCCAGATCGCGTCCCGCCAGCGCCTCGCCGATGTTGCCGTCGGTGAAGAGCCGGCCGGTCGGGCCGAGCGCGCGCGCCTCGCGCTTCAAACACCGGGCTGCCAGAGGTACGTCGTTTGTGATGCAGATATCGCCGGGGCCGATATGCTCGGCGATCCAGTCGTCGGCAGCATCCGAGCCGGCCTCGACCAGCACCAGCCGAATGCGCGGGTCGATCGGTACGCGGACATTGCCGCAGGTGACGACGAAGACGGAAAGGCCATACCGCTCGGCCACGCGAAACGCTTCGTCGCGCACCGGGCAAGCGTCGGCATCAATGTAGAGGTCGAGCATGCCCTAGCGCGTGACCGGGATCTCGTCGTCGCGATCATCCGGCACTGGCAGATCGACATCGCCATAGATCGCCGCAAGCGGCAGTTCAATGCCGATTTCGGGCATGGCCAATATATCGCCATCGGTCAGCGCTCGCGCGGTCCACAGACCGCCCTCGCGGGCGAAGACCGTCGCGGCGATGCTGTCCTGTTCGAGAATTACATAGCGCTGGATCGAGTCGGTTGCTTGGTACTCGCGCAGCTTCACGATCCGATCGATAT
>JAXDMU010000553.1:0-11096 GCA_034665905.1 Aliidongia sp.
AATCGACCGATTCGACCGATGGTTCGGGACACGAAGCCGGATCGGACGGGTGATCGTTCAGCCCCAGACATTTCACGATGGCGTGCGCCATCCGGCTCTTGCGGGCCTCCTGATCGGTCATCTCGCCTTGATCGACCACCATGTTGCGCCAGGAATGATCGCGCGTCAGCAGCAACCCGCCCGCCTGCCGGAGCCAGTAAACCCGGCTGTCCCCCAGCCATGCCGTGGTGACGTGCCGGCGCCCGCCCGGCGCATCCTGCACCACGGCAACGGCGATGGTCGCGGCCGGCGGATCGATCGGATGGCTTTGGTCATAGGGCACGCGGCACACCGCCTCATGCGCCCGGATGACGCCTTGGCGAACCGCCTCCTCGACAGCCATATTGGCCGAGAGAGCGGCCAGCACCGCCTCGCGCGCGGCCTGCACGCCGACCTGGGCGGCGATATCGGGCGTTTGCGAATTGCTGACGCCGTCGCACACCACGATGATCGACCCGATGCCGCCCGCCTGATCGCCGGCAATGGCGAAGGCATCGTCATTATGAGGATGGACAATACCGGCGTCGGTCGCCGCCGCCAGACCGGGACCGACGACGACTTCACCGGCCAGCGCTGGCCGCACCCGGCCGCACCGCGCGCAGATCCCGTCGGCGCGAAAGCGAGTGGAGCCGCAGCGGCATTCCTCGGACAGCACGATCGTCGGCGCGCTTAGGACGGCGCCGCAATCCTGACAAAAGCCGTCGCCGGCGCGGCATCCAGTCCCGCATTTCGGGCACTTCGTCATGTTATGCCCTTTCAAACGAGCGTATGCGGGCGCACGGCATTGGCGCGTTCGACGAAGGCGATGCGGCTGACCGCCCCATCGGCGAGCCGCGCACAGTGGCGGAACGCCGCCTCGGCCCGATGCCGGAGGGCGGCCGGACGCACCGGCGTCCCGAGCAAGGTCAGGCCGGGCGGCGCGCGCCAGCCGCGTTCCAGCGTGGCGACCGCGGCCAGCGCCAGTGCCGCTTCCGCCTCGTAGCGCGCGATATCGCTGCGGTTCATGGCGGCCAACATCTGCGAGGCGCGAGTCAGGCTTTCTTCGGTGCTGGACTCGCCCGTAAGCGCACGGATGATCGCAAGTTGCGCCTCGCCATGATTGGCCGACGCGCCCGGCACGCGGTCATAGGCCTCGACCGCCCCGTTCCGATCGCCCAACGCCAGCAAGCAGCGCGCGAACCCGAACGCCGCCTCGGACAGGCCGGGGTCGGTTCGGCTGACCCGGTCGTAAAGATCGGCAGCCTCGCGCAACCGCCCGTCCATTTCCAAGGCAATGGCGAGCGCCAGCTTCGGCGCCGCCTCGCCCGGAATCTCGGAATAAACATTGTCGAGGCATTCGATCGCGGCCGGCGCGTTGCCTGCTGCCAAATAAAGCTTCCCGCAATACCAGTCGGGCCGCCAATCGAACCGGTCGAGGTCGATCGCCTCATCGAGTCGCGCCATGACCGCCTCGTTCCAGCCTTGGGCATTTTCTTCGATCAGCGCATCGGCGATGCGCAGCCGCGCCTCCGCCGAACCGGGATGCGTTTTGACCGCGGCCTTGAGCGTCGCCATGCGCTGTCCGGCGTCCGGAATGCTGAGTGCCCCCAGAATATCGGCCGCGGCGGCGTCCTCGCGATCGATGCGCAGGGCCGGCAGCCGACGCCATGCCGTCGCCAGCACACCGACCTGTGAGCCGGCCCCGCCCCGTTCCGGCATGAATTCGGCGCTCTCGGCCGCGACCAGGATCGGCGTCTGCATGGCGACGATTTCGCGCAGCACACCCGGCAATTGCGCGAGCATCTCGTCGGCCGACTGGAACCGGCGGTCCATGTCCTGCGCCGTGCCTTTTTGCAGGAACCGATACAGGCTTTCATGCTCGAGCAGGGGCAGGCGGATGGTAAAAGGTAGCGTGACCGGCTCACCCGCCGACGGCATGGCCGACACCTCGACCGCGACGCCGACGATTCCGGCCGGTGCCGTTCCGACGAAGGTCAGGCTGGCCGAATGAAAGGCGAGCCAGGGCGGCAGATCGCCGCCGCCGGCCAGTGCCGCAGTGAAGATTGTCGGATTGTCACGGCTCGGCTTTTCGATGCCATAGGCGCCAAAGGCCGCGGCCGGGACGACAAACATCACCTCGCCCTTGGGCGGCAGTCGATGCTCCATCTCGCCGGTCAGATCGAAATCCATCAGCAGCACGGCCAGCGATCGCGCCACCGTGTAAAGATCCGAGCTGGGCGTCGGGTCGTCGCCCGCTTCCGGCGCCATATAGCCGACGGTGCCGAAGATATCGCCCTCGACATCGCCGATGCGCCGCACGGCGCCCATATCGATCAGCTTTACGTCGTCGCCCTCAAGCATGATGTTGTCGGGCTTGAAGTCGCAGTAAACCAGATCCTGCCCGTGCAAAAACGCCAGGGCCGGCAAAATTCCCAGAATATAAGAGACCGCCTCCTCGGGCGGCAGCGGCCCGCGCTCCTTGCGGATTTCCTTCAAATTCCGACCGCCGACATATTCCATGACGATGTAGGACTCGGTGCCCCAGGTCACGAAATTGTAGATGCTGACGATCTTGCCGTGTTTGACGGCCGCCAGGAACTGACGCTCTGCCACGGCGGCGGCGGCCGCCGCCTCGTCCTTGGAATTCAGCAGGCCCTTCAGCACGACAAAGCGATCGAGCTTCAGATCCATGCCAAGATAGATCCAACCGAGACCGCCGAAGGCGAGCGTGCCCTTGATCTCATATTGGCCGCCGACGACATCGCCGACCCTCAGCGACGGCTTGAAATTATATTCCTGACCGCAATTGGCGCAGAAACGCTTGTCCGGATTGACCTTGTTCTTGCAGGACGGACATTTGCATTTCTTCTCGTGAACCTGCATGTCGGTAATGACCATCTGGAGCGGATCCAGAAATGGGATCACCGGCATATTTACCAGACCGCCCCCGAGCGTACGGCCGCGCGCGCTGCTCGCGCGCTGCCGGCCGCGCGACCCGCTGCTGCCGCTTCCGCTGCCGGCCGTGCCGGAATTCTGCGTCGCGGTCGATGCCTTGGGCCGCCTCGTACTGGTCGATTTCCCCACCGTGCGCCCGGCATAGCCGGTGCCGGTCGCGGCATAGCCCGTGCCGAGCGAGGGCACCGCCTGGCGTGCTTTTTTTCGCAGGCGATTGGTGACGTTGATCGTACCCGGCTCGGAAAAGCCGGAAACGGTGCTGTCCTCGATGACGGTCAAATCCGCGGCCGGGGGACGGGACGGCGCCATCGTCTCAGGCACGACTCGGCGGATTGCGGTATCGGTTCGGTCGGGAAGAACCGCCGAGGTCGCGGCGACGGCCTGATGGGCCCGTCCCTGCGTCGCGGCGGATTGCGGCGACACGGTGCCGCGCGTCCGGCGCCGCGACGACGAGGACGGCGTGGTGGTGGCGCCCAGCGGCGGACGGCCGCAGCTATCGCAGAACCCGTCTTCGATCGTTCCCCGGCATGAGGGCCATTTGCAGTTCATACCGCTCATCCCGCGTTCCTTTCCCGCCTCGCCATTTCGCCCGCTTTTACCATCACCGATATTCGGCATAGCGCAGCCAGAGTCCCCAGCCACCGAACAGGAAAACCCCAAGCAATGCACCGGTCAGCGTCTGGATCAGCAAAATCACGTGACGGCCGGCAGTGTCGATCTCGGTTTCGAATTGCGCCTCATTGAGGCTGATGATCTCGTCGATCGCGGCATTCATGCCCTGAAACGCCCAATTGCTGCCGCCGTCATTGTCGCCGATGCACAGCCGCACCGCCTCCGCATGATGGCCGGACGCCTCAAGCGCGCGCAGGCGCATGTCGATATCGATATGGCGCAGAAAATAAGAGACCGCCGCCGTGACCGGTTTGCGCTCCACGGGATGCAGCACCACGTGATTGAGCGCCTCGCCCAGATAGCCTGGGATGTTCTTTGGCGTCAGCCGGGCGGCGGCGTCGTAATTGCCCGCCGCCGCATAGCGCTCGGCATCGGCGAGAGCGGATTTTAGCTGTTCGATCGCCGCCTGATTGACCGGAACCGCCAACCGATCGGCATCGGCCAGCGCCAGTTGGCTGGCATTGCCGATATCCAGAACCGTGCGCGACCCATCGGCAAAGCTTTGCGCGTAATCCGCCCGTGCCTTGCGCTGCTCGAACAGCCACATCGATTCGTCAGCCTTCATCAGGAACGAGACGACTTTGGCCCGATAGAGATGCTGAATGCTGCCGAAGGAGTCCTCTTTCGCGGCTTGCAATGTGCGCATGTCGGCAAATGACACGACGAGAAACCCGATGGTGAAGACCGTCAGCAGAACGGTCCCGAGCGCCAGCGGAACATTGACGAGGCGATGCGTCCGCAGCGCCAGAAAGATCTGTGCGCCGATCAACAATGCCCAGAGCAGCCCGGCCGTGATCGCGGCCCGGATGATCGAGGCGCGCGCGGTGCCGCGATAGGTATCGTAGGCCGCCTCCAGCGCCGCATTGGCGTTCTTGGCCATGGCCTCGGTTTGCGGAATCACATCCTGGCGCAAACTGTGCGAGGCCCATAGCGTCATGGTCAGCGGCAGCTTCTGGTCGCCATCGTTTTCCGTGGCGAGCGCGTTCGCGGCGCCGACGAACTGGTAGTAGTTGCGCAATTTCGCGAGCACATTGCGCAGGGACCCGGCATCGCCGGTATCGAGATTGCGGCTCGCCTCGACCGACATCGCCACGACGGTATCGGCGTCAGCCGTGTAACGCCACCAGCTGCTGCGGCTGCCGAGCGAGCTGTTGGTGATCGCGGCATCCATGTCGGCCAGCGCCACACTCAGCTTTTGGGCAACGACGACCGACGGCTTGGTCACATGGCCGATCTGGGAAACCGCGTCGCCGGTTCGTGATATCGCCATGAACGACGTAATGAAGGTGACGATGGTCAGCGCGACCATCGCAATTGAGAGAACCTCGATCACCCTGGGGGTCGCACGCGGAATCCGGATTTCTGCGCGCAATTTCCCAAGCCGGCCCGGGGCGGCGATCGCCATCTGCACTGATCCCCGCCTATCGCGCATTCACGGTAATTTGAGTCCAGCAACCGAGCAGGATGCGGTCCCCGTCCTTCAGCGGCACCAGAATATTCGCTTCGATCGCGATGCCGTTGATTCGGGTGCCGTTGGTCGAGCCCAGATCCAGGAGCGCCAGCGAGCCATCGGGTTGGCGCTTGATCTGCGCATGGCGGCGGGAGACACCCGGATCCTCAAGGGCAATCTCCTGCTGCGGTTCGCGGCCATTGACCCGGCGGCCAATGGTATTGCGATCCTGCTCGACCGGAAAAATCCGCTCGCGCAGGTCAGTCGGCATCGGATCGTCGGGACCGCGTAGCGACAAATCGACACCGGCGGTCAATTCCCAATGATCGCAGGCGGTCGCAACATCCGGCGCCTCGGTCAGGAACGGGTGGTGGTCGCCATCCTCGGCATAGGCGGTATGGGTGAGAAAATCATACCGGCAATTGTTGCAGTATCGGGAATCCGCCTGATCGCGCGGTTCGCCGCAGGCCGGGCACAAGACCGGGGCGCGAACCACAGGTGCTTCACGGGCGGGCACATCCGGTTCGGATGCGACCGCGGTGGAATGGTGCGCCATCGGATCTGCCAGCACGATCAGCGCGCCACATTCCGAGCAGAAATCCGAATCGACGGACATCTTCTGGCATTTCGGGCAATGGATACCCATGCGTCTATACTCCCCGGATCAGCGCTTGGCGCGGACGGTGTGGGTCGTGCCAACATCGCTGTTCGGCGGCGGAATCTTGGCTGCGCTCCGCTTCAGATTGACGGTTCGCGTCGAGCCGATATCGAGGTCCATGACCGCGACTTTCTTCACTTCGCCCCGCAATCTCACCGTCCCTTCATTAGCGTTGACCACGTCGATCACTTTCTTGATGCGTACCGTCGCTTCCTCGTTGCCCGATTCGGCGGCGAGCTTCAGCGCTTCGTTCAGCCGCACCGTCGCCGTGTTGTCGTCATTGCGCTCGATGGCCTCAAGGCCGTCACGGATGAACCGCGCCATTTCACCTTGGCCGAAATAATGCGCCACGGCCGAATCGATTTGCGCAGACAGATGGATATCCTGCGTCCAGGCGACCGTCATTGCCGAACCCTTGACCACCACGCTCTGATCGGTCTTGGGATCGACATAGACGAGACTCGGGCGACAGACCAGCATGTCCTCGCCGGGCGCACAGGCGACGACCTTGAAGCTCGCGCAATAATCCTGGGTACCCTCGCCCCAGGCGCCGAGACGGAATTCCAGCGTCCGCTCGTCGATCGCTGCTCTTCCCGCCGTCAGATCGATTTCGGTCGGAAACCCCTGTTTCAGCTGCTTCAGCTCCGTGTTCTTGGGCATCCACAGCCGCAAACGTACATCGGCCAGCAGCTTCGACATCGCCGCCGCCAGGGTGCGATGGAAATCGCGCGCCAATTCGTTCGGGCGGGTGATCATGGCGACCGTACCCAGCAGCCCGTCGCCGATCAGGCGCAGTTGCGCCGGCGACCAATCGGTACCGATGCCGCGGCAATGCGCCTGAAAAATCCCGGAGCAGGCGCGCACTTCCGTCTCGAGCGCGCTCAGATCGGTATCGTCGTTCCGCCCATCGGTCAGCACGATTGCCTGCCGAACCGCGCTAGGCCGCTTGATGAAGAGATCGCGCGCAATCGCCAGCGCCTTCGACATGACCGTGCCGCCACCGCATTCGATCTTGGCGATCGCCTGATGGGCGACTCGCTTGCCGTCAGCCGTCATCCGCGTCAGATCCAGGACGAGCTTTGCTTCGTTGCTGAAAGTGACGATGAAGACCTCGGCATCCTCATCCATCTGATCGATGGCGACTCGCATCGCATGCAGGGTCGCGCTGATCTTGTACCCTTCCATCGAACCCGATGTGTCGCAAATGAGGCCGAGCAGGCGCCGCACCGTTTCGACCTTCTGCGGAACGGCGGCCGAGATGCTGAAAACGGCATCGACCCGCGTACTTCCTACTGGAAGGTAGGAATTCAGAAAGGTCTCGATCTTGAACTGCATGCCTCATTCTCCCGCCGATCGCCCATATACGGCCATATGGCACGATCATCCACCGAAAACCGGCACCCGTTCAGTGGGACCATTGCGAAGCAGCAGCAAGTTCGGCCGAACTTACTTGGCATGACGGGACCACACTAACCGCGCAGTACATCATTTGCCTGGACCCTTTCGTAAGGCGTTTAACCATCACCCTAGCAAAAAAATAGCCAAACCGGCGTATGGAAAGCAAAATAATTGTTGATTCCGCGCCGGGATGCGGCCACAAAACTCAGACGCCGGGTTGATAGCCGGCTCACATGTTCGCCTAGTATAGGCTTGCTCCGCTCAATCTACTGCAAATGGGGAAACTTGATATGTCCAAATTTATCCGCGGTTTCGCCCGTGACGCCAAGGGAATCGCGGCCCTGGAATATGCGCTTATTGCCGGCCTTATGTTCGCGCTGATCGTCGGCGGCGTCGCCGTAATGGGTTCCAATCTGATGACGGCCTTCACCAATATCGGTATTTCCTTGAGTTCGAACGCTAAAGGCACCTAATCCGACGCGGCTGACGTACTGATCAGCCGAACTTACTTGGCATGACAAAAACACACTGGTCGCACGAATTGCTCAGTACATCATTTCCCTGGACCCTTTCGAAGGCGTTAACCGCCGCCCGAGTAAAAATAGCCAAAGCGGTGCGTCGAAAGCAAAATAATTGTTGATTCTGCGCCCGTTTATGGTCATAAAAATCACACGCATGCCCAGGACATTCCGGGTTGCGGGCGGGTTACGGGCCCAGGGCGGGTCTACCCGTTTGACCTATTGCAAAAGGGTGATCCTAATATGTCCAATTTTATCCGCAGTTTCGTCCGTGACAACAAAGGCATCGCGGCTCTGGAATATGCACTCATTGCCGGCCTGATGTTCGCGGTTATCGTCGGCGGCGTCGCCGTAATGGGTTCCAATCTGAAAACGGCATTCACCAATATCGGGACTTCCCTGACCTCGCACGCCTCCGGCACGTAATCCGATGCTGCTTGCGTAAGTAGTTATCGCAAGCATGTCGAAGCGCGCAGGCTGAGGCGGGTGTACAGCGATCGTCATTTCGACTGCGCTGACACATCTCGTCCAGCCTGATCGCGGCCGCCGCTTGCACAAGACGGGGCCGATTGTGTTCGCTTGGCGGGAGTGTAGCGTGATGGCGCACATCCACGGGGTTTTTCGAGACAATAGCGGGATTGCCGCGTTGGAATATGCGCTTATTGCTGGCCTGATGTTTGCCATAATTGTTTCGTCCGTCAATTTATTGTTACCGTTAACGTCAGTCTTCACAAATCTCGGCCATTCTTTGACGACGCACGCTGTCGGCACCTGACGTCGTCGCCTTTGCCGCAGCCCCTATTTAGGATGAACCAAAAGCTATGGACCGGGCGGCAATTGCGTTCCTGATCGTGACCACTGCCACCTATGCCGCGGTCGCGGTACAGGATTTGCGGCAGCGAACAGTTTCCAATGTGCTCTGCGTGGGGATCGCTCTGCTGGGTGTTGCGCGCTGGGCGGTTCTATTCCAATTGGCCCCCGCGGCCTGGGCGCTGACGGTCGCGATCACGCTCTTCGCCATCGGGATCGGCCTGTTTGCGCTGGGTTGGCTCGGTGGTGGCGACGTCAAGCTGATTTCGGCCACGGCCTTGCTGATCGGCGGTCCCATCGACACTCTGCGTTTTCTCTTCCTCATGTCGCTCATCGGCAGCGCGCTCGCGCTGGTTTTGTTAATCGATATGAAATTCGGACGCTTCTATCGTGTCGTCGGCCCCACGCTCGCCGACCGGACGACACCATCGTCCGATCACGCCAAAGTACCGTATGCCGTGGCGGTCGCCATCGCCGCGTCCATCGTGCTTTTCCTTCAATATCAGCATGCGTGACATTTGATGTCTCTTCGGTCCCTTTTATTCGGCCTGATCGCGGTTTCGGCGTTCGTGATCCTGGGAATTTTCCTGCAATCTTTGCTTGCCGTCAAACCGGCTGACAAACCGGTCGCCATCGCCAACCAGATTTTGGTGGCGGTGGGGAACCTGCCGCGTGGCCGGTTGCTTCGGCCCGAAGACGTCAAATGGAAGTCGGCCGATGAGTTGCCGGCTGCGGCCGTCGCAGGCGCTTTGGCCACGCAACCGGGTGGTGGCCCGACTCTGGTGGACACCAAATCGCTGGGCGATAATGTCGGCGCGATCACCCGCCGCGACCTCGCAGCCGATGAGGCGTTGCTGACCAACGACGTTGTCCGACCCGGCGATCGCGATTTCCTGCCGGCCGTGCTGGCCCCCGGCGCACGCGCTGTGACGGTGTCGGTCAGCACACTATCGGGCTCGTCCGCCGGCCTCATCTATCCGGGCGACCATGTCGATCTGTTGTTGACCCAGAAATTCAGCGAACCCAATTTGCCGATCGGCCGACGTACCGTTGGCGAGGACATCGCCCAGAATTTGCGCGTTCTTGCCATCGATCACTACACGCAGGGCGGCACAATCGCCAACAACAACGAGCCACAATTGCGCAATGCGGCCCGAACGGTGACGCTGGAGGCCGATCCGACCGTTGCGGTAAAGATCGAAGTCGCTTCGGACCTCGGTAAATTGTCGCTGATCCTGCGCAGTCTCGATACGGGCGAAATACCCAAGATCGAAAACCCCTCGGTCTGGGCCGTGGACACATCCGATGCGCTTCAGCAATTGTCGAAATACGCACCGGTGCCCGAGACGCCGAAGCCGCTGCCGCCGCCGACACCGCCCCACATCGTGATGGTTTATCGTGGCGACGCGGCAACAACCAACACCGTCAACGATCTGCCAGCAGCGCCTGTAGCAGTAAAAAATTAGCGGACGTTTCTCCCAAAGGCACCTGGGGACGAGATGCCCATCGAGTTTAATTGAGCGTGACAAACGAGCAAGCCGGTAATATTTAGTATGCTTCATCCGACGCCCGAACAAATCGGTGCCGGGCAGCCAGCGACGGGACGTGCGCCTAAACGAGGGTTCTACATGTGGCATAGTCACAAATATGCAAAACGCCTTGCCACAGCGCTGGCACTTGTTTTGGTTTTAGCCACGCCGACCCATGCCGCACAGCGTGAATTGCAACTGGATGTGTCGCGCGGTCAATTGGTCAATCTGAACCAGCCGGCCAGCAGTGTCTTCGTCGCCGACCCCGCGATCGCGGGCGTTCAGGTGCCTTCCGATCGTCAGGTGTTCGTCTTCGGCAAAAAGCCCGGACAGACGACATTGTTCGTGCTGGGTGAGGACGGTAAGCAAATCGCCTCGATGCTGGTTTCGGTCAAGAATTCCGTTGCCGACACCCAATCGGCCGTTGACAGCGCCGCACCGGGCGCCATCCACATCCGCGGCGCGACCAACGGGCTGGAATTGCAAGGCAATGTCGCAACCCCCGAAACCGGGTCCGAGGTTACGCGTGCCGCCACGGCGTCATTGGGCAAGGATCAATCCTTCCGCAACGGTGCCAAGGTGCTCAGTTCGGCCCAGGTGACGTTGCGGGTGCGAATCGCCGAAGTCGATCGCACCATCATAAAAGCGCTCGGCTTCAACTGGAACGAAGCGACGAAGATCGGGCAGTTTTCTCTAGGCGCGGTCATCGGCCGCCAGGCATTCACCAATACCGCGCCGATCCTGTTCGTTCCCAATACCGTCACCAATGGTTCGACCGTTCTCAACGGCGCGGCCGGCGGCTTCAGCACTCAGACCGTTATTGACGCCTTGGCCAGCGAAGGGCTGGTGACAATGTTGGCCGAACCGACGCTGACGGCACTCTCCGGCGAGACCGCGAGCTTCCTCGCGGGCGGCGAATTTCCCATTCCGATCGCCCAGCCCGGCACCGGCACCGCCGCCACCATCTCGGTCGATTACAAGCAGTTCGGCGTGTCCCTGGGCTTCGTTCCGACGGTGATCAGTGCCAATCGGATCAGCCTCCACGTCAAACCGGAGGTGAGCCAGCTTGTTACCAGCACCGGTGGCGG
>JAXDMU010000554.1:0-3003 GCA_034665905.1 Aliidongia sp.
CTCGAAGGCTGCACCGCACCGCAGCGCGACGAGAACCAGCTTCATGCCGCCGTGGTCGAACTGGTGGCGCTCGAAGACGCCACGATCAAATATTCGACCGTGCAGAACTGGTATCCGGGCGACGAAGAGGGCAAGGGCGGCATCTATAATTTCGTCACCAAGCGCGGCGATTGCCGCGGCGCCAATGCCAAGATCTCCTGGACCCAGGTCGAGACCGGCTCGGCCATCACCTGGAAGTATCCGAGCTGCATCCTGACCGGCGACAATTCAGTGGGCGAATTCTATTCGGTGGCGCTGACCAATCATCGCCAGCAGGCCGATACCGGCACCAAGATGATTCATATCGGCAAGAACACGCGCTCGACCATCGTCTCGAAGGGCATCTCGGCCGGGCGCGGCCAGAACACCTATCGCGGCATGGTCAAGATCCTGCCCAAGGCTGCGGGGGCGCGCAATTTCACGCAGTGCGACAGCTTGCTGATCGGCGATCGCTGCGGCGCGCACACCGTCCCCTATATCGATGTCTATAACCGCACCGCCCGCGTCGAGCACGAAGCGACGACCTCGAAGGTCGGCGAAGACCAGATGTTCTATTGTCGCCAGCGCGGTCTGACGGCCGAAGAGGCGCTATCGTTGATCGTCAATGGCTTCGCCAAGGAAGTCCTCAAGGAGCTTCCGATGGAATTCGCGGTCGAGGCGCAAAAGCTTCTCGCCATCAGTCTCGAAGGCAGTGTCGGCTAAGTTTGGGAAATCTGAAAAACATGCTCGAAATCAAGAATCTGCACGTCCGCATCGCCGAGAAGGAAATCCTCAAGGGCATCTCGCTGAGCGTCAAACCCGGCGAAGTCCATGCGATCATGGGGCCGAACGGCTCGGGGAAATCGACCCTGGCAAGCGTGCTCGCTGGCCGCGACGGCTATGAGGTGACCGAAGGCACGGTCGAATATCAGGGCAAGGATCTGCTCGACCTCGACGCCGACGAGCGGGCGCGCGAAGGGATCTTCCTGGCCTTCCAATATCCGGTCGAAATTCCCGGCGTGAACAACATGTATTTCCTGCGCGCCTCGGTGAACGCCGTGCGCAAGCATCGCGGCGAGCCGGAACTCGATGCCGGCCAGTTCCTGAAGACCGTGCGCCAGACGCTGAAGCTGCTCGACATGCCCGAGGGGCTGCTCAACCGCGCGGTCAATGTCGGATTTTCCGGCGGCGAGAAAAAGCGCAACGAAATTTTCCAGATGGCGCTGCTCAATCCGCGGCTGTCGATTCTCGATGAAACCGACAGCGGGCTCGACATCGACGCGCTGCGCCAGGTCTCGGACGGCGTCAACCGGCTGCGGTCGCCCGACCGCGCCTTCGTGCTGATCACCCATTACAATCGCCTGCTCGATTATATCGTGCCCGATCACGTCCATGTGCTGTCCGGCGGCAAGATCGTCATGTCGGGCGACAAGAGCCTGGCGCAGGAGCTTGAGAAGAGCGGCTACGCCCTGCTCGGCGATGCGGCCTGACCCATGAGCGAGCATCTCTCCTTCCTGGACTCTTTAGGCACACCGCCGATCGACGCGCTGGGCGCCCTTCGCCTGCGCGCCCGTGAACGTTTCGCCGGCAGCGGCTTTCCGACCCGGCGGCACGAAACCTGGAAATTTACCGAGCTGCGGTCACTGACCGAGACGCGCTTCGCGCCCGCGGCCGCGTCGGCGGTCGGGGCGTTTCCGACGCTCGACGATGCCGACCTCATGGTCTTCGCCAATGGCCGGTTCTCGGCAGCGGATTCGCGGATCGGAACGCTGCCCGAGGGCGTCGTGCTCTGCTCCTTCGCCGACTGGGCGCGGGGCGATGCCGAAGGCGCCGCCGCGGCCTTCGATCTGGGCGGCGGGGCCGAACATGCCTTTCTGTCGCTCAATGCCGCTTTCGTCAGCGATGGCGTCGTTCTGATCGTGCCCGATGGCGTGACACTCGATCGCCGCATCCATATCGTCCATTCGAACCAAGCGGAAACCGCCGCCTCCAGCCATGTGAAGCATGTCATCCGGCTCGGCCGGGGTGCGGTTGCCAATGTGATTGAAAGCTTCGGCGGTACCGGGCGCTACTGGAACAATGTCTCGGCCAGCGTCGAGGTCGGCGATCGTGGCCGTCTCGGCCATTACAAGCTTCAGGACGAGGCGACCGATGCCTTCCACACCGCCCATCTGGCCGTGACGCTGGGCGAGCATGCCCATTATGACGGCTTTCTCCTGACGCTCGGCGCCCGGATGGCGCGCGAGGATGTCCAGGCGCGGATGATCGGTGCCCATGGCTGGTGCGGCTATTCCGGCGCCTATCTGCTGGCCGGCCGGCAGGAAGCGGCGGTCAATTCGCTGATCCAGCACAGCGCACCGAATTGCCGGACCCGCGAAGTCTTCAAGGGCTGCCTCGACGATCGTGCCCATGGCGTGTTTCAGGGCAAGATCCTGGTCGATCAGATCGCCCAGAAGACCGATGCCCATCAATTGAACAAAACCATGCTGCTGGGCGAGCGGGCGGTGATGGACAGCAAGCCCGAGCTGGAAATCTACGCGGACGACGTCAAATGCAGCCATGGCGCCACGGTCGGCGATCTCGATGAGGATGCGTTGTTCTATCTGCGCTCACGCGGGATCGCGCCCGAGGCGGCGCGGCGCCTGCTGATCGAAGCCTTCGTCGTCGATGCGGTCGAGTTGATCGACGACGAGATCGTGCGCGACTGGCTGATCGAAGCGATCAAGAACCGGCTCCAGAGTCGGCGGGATTGAGCGATGCACCACGACATCGATCCGCACGTCATCAAGCTGGATTTCCCGATCTTCCAGAACAATCCGGATCTGGTCTTCCTCGACACGGCAGCGAGCGCACAGAAGCCGCAAGCCGTGATCGACGCGGTCAGCAATTTCTATGCCCATGACTATGCCAATGTGCATCGCGGCGTCTATGCGCTGAGCCAGCGCGCGACCGACCGGTACGAGGCGGCGCGGTTGACCACGCAGC
>JAXDMU010000555.1:0-6939 GCA_034665905.1 Aliidongia sp.
CCGGACTGAATGGCGCCGGCATCGTCCTGAAGGCTTTGGTCGATCAAGGCGTCGAGGTGATTTTCGGCTATCCGGGCGGCGCGGTGCTGCCGCTGTACGACGCGCTTTATCAGCAGAACCGGTTGCGCCACATCCTAGTCCGGCATGAACAGGCGGCGGTCCACGCGGCCGAGGGCTATGCCCGCTCGACCGGCAAGGTCGGCGTGGTGCTCGTCACCAGCGGGCCGGGGGCGACCAATGCTGTCACCGGGCTGACCGATGCGCTGATGGATTCCGTTCCGATCATCTGCCTGACCGGTCAGGTGCCGACCCATCTGATCGGCAACGATGCCTTTCAGGAAGCCGACACGACCGGCATCACGAGGCCCTGCACCAAGCATAATTATCTGGTCAAGGACGCGAGCAAGCTCGCCCGCACGATCCACGAGGCGTTCTGGGTCGCGCGGAACGGCCGGCCCGGCCCGGTCGTGATCGATCTGCCCAAGGATATCCTGACCACACCAGCCTCCTACACACCGCCGGAAAGTGTCGTTCACCGGACCTATCGGCCGCGCACCGAGCCCGACCCGGCGGCGATCGAGCGGGCGGTTTCGGTCCTGGCCGGTGCCCGGCGGCCGATCGTCTATGCCGGCGGCGGCGTGATCAATTCCGGCCCGCAAGCCAGCCGCCTGCTGGCCGAGTTGGTCGAGCGCACCGGCTTTCCCTGCACGCTCACGCTGATGGGGCTGGGTGCGCTGCCCGCGGCCGATCCGCACTTCCTCGGCATGGTCGGGATGCACGGTACCTTCGAGGCCAACAACGCCATGCATGATTGCGACGTCATGCTGTGTGTCGGCGCGCGGTTCGACGACCGGGTGACCGGGCGGCTGAGTGCCTTCTCGCCCCACTCGATCAAAATTCATATCGATATCGATCCGTCCTCGATCAACAAGAATGTCCGCGTCGATCTGCCGGTGATCGGCGATTGCGCCAAGGTGCTGGCGGCGATCCTGGACCGTTGGACAGCCCGCCAATGCCGGCCCGACCGATTGGAGCTAGGCCGCTGGTGGGCACAGATCGCACAATGGCAGGCGCGCAATTGCCTCGCCTATGAGAGCAGCGACCCGGTCATCAAGCCGCAATATGCCATCGAGCGACTCTATGCGGCGACCCAGGGACGGGAGACCTTCATCACGACCGAAGTCGGCCAGCACCAGATGTGGGCGGCCCAGCATTTCAAATTCGAGCAGCCCAATCACTGGATGACCTCGGGCGGGCTCGGCACTATGGGCTATGGGCTGCCGGCGGCGATGGGCGTGCAGATCGCCCACCCGGACGCGCTGGTCGTCGATATCGCGGGCGAGGCGTCGATCCTGATGAATATCCAGGAGATGGCGACCTTGTGCCAGTACCGGCTGCCGGTGAAGATCTTCATCCTCAACAATCGCTATATGGGCATGGTCCGCCAGTGGCAGGAGTTGAACCATGGCGGCCGCTATTCGGAAAGCTATTCCCAGGCTCTGCCCGATTTCGTCAAGCTGGCCGAGGCGTTCGGTGCCACCGGCCTGCGTGCGGATATTGTGAGCGACCTGGATCAGGTGATCGCGCGCATGATTGAAACGCCGGGACCGGTGATCGTCGATGTCGCGGTCGATCAGACCGAGAACTGCTTTCCGATGATCCCGTCGGGTTCGGCGCATAACGAGATGCTGCTCGGCCCCGGTGACACGCCCGGCACCGGCCGGGCCTCGGATGACGGGATGGTGCTGGTCTGACGGCCGGCACTTGTCGAGACGAAAGGCAACCCCATGGCAATCGACGCGCCCCCGATCGAACGTCACACCATCGCGGTGCTGGTCGATAACGAGCCGGGCGTGCTGGCGCGCGTCATCGGGCTGTTCGCCGGGCGCGGCTACAATATCGAAAGCCTGACCGTGGCCGAAGTGGATCGAACCGCGGAAATCTCGCGGATCAGCCTGGTCACGAACGGCACGCCCATGGTGATCGAGCAGATCAAGGCGCAGCTCGGCCGGCTGGTGCCGGTGCATTCGGTCCATGATCTGACCGAGAACGGCCCGCATATCGAGCGCGAACTGGCCCTGGTCAAGGTCGCGGCAAGCGGCGAGAAGCGCATCGAGTCGCTGCGTCTGGCCGATATTTTTCGGGCGCGCGTGGTCGATTCGACCGTCGAATCCTTTGTCTTCGAAGTCACCGGTTCGCCCGAAAAACTCGATGCCTTCGTCAAGCTGATGGCGCCGCTCGGTCTCGTCGAACTGACCCGCACCGGCGTTGCCGCGATCGCCCGCGGTGCCGCCGCGATAAATCAAATGGGCTAACCGAGGAGCCAGCCGAATGCGTGTTTATTACGACCATGATGCCGACGTGAATCTGATCAAGGCCAAGCGGATCGCCATCATCGGCTATGGCAGCCAGGGCCACGCCCACGCCAATAATCTGAAGGATAGCGGGGTGAGCGATGTCGTCGTCGGCCTGCGCCCCGGCTCGGCGACCGCGCACAAAGCCGAAGCCGCCGGCTTCGCAGTTCGGAGTGCTGCCGATGCGGCCGCCGATGCCGATCTCGTCATGGTGCTGACCCCCGACGAGTTGCAGGCTGATCTCTGGGAGCAGGATTTGAAGCCGAATTTGCGCGAGGGGGCGGCGCTCGCCTTCGCCCACGGCCTCAATGTGCATTTCAGGTTGATCGAGCCGCGCCCGGATCTCGATGTCTTCATGATTGCGCCCAAGGGGCCGGGCCATACCGTGCGCTCGGAATATCTGCGCGGAGGCGGGGTGCCGTGCCTGGTCGCGGTCGATCAGAACGCCTCGGGCAATGCGCTCGAAATCGCACTGTCCTATGCCTCGGCGATCGGCGGCGGTCGGGCCGGCGTGATCGAGACCAGCTTTCGCGAGGAGTGCGAGACCGATCTGTTCGGCGAGCAAGCGGTGCTGTGTGGTGGTCTTTCGGCGCTGATCACCGCCGGATTCGAAACCCTGGTCGACGCTGGCTATGCGCCGGAAATGGCCTATTTCGAGTGCCTGCATGAGGTCAAGCTGATCGTCGATCTGATCTATGAAGGCGGCCTCGCCAATATGCGCTACTCGATCTCGAACACCGCCGAATATGGCGATTACACCCGCGGCAACCGCGTGATCGACGAGCGCGTCAAGGGCGAGATGAAACGCATTCTCGACGATATCCAATCCGGCCGGTTCGCCCGCGACTGGGTGCTGGAGAACAAAGCCGGCCTGCCCAGCTTCAAGGCGACGCGGCGGCGCAATGCCGAGCATCCGATCGAGCAGATTGGCGAGAAGCTTCGCGCCATGATGCCGTGGATCGCAACCAACCGGCTGGTCGACCGATCGAAAAACTGACCGGCCCGAAGATTCAGCCTCTAATGCCTTTGGTTGTATATCGCGAAAAACGATCCCCCTGCGATCCGATACCACCCGGGACGCTGCGCCAGCAAGCGGCGGTGATGCAAGAAGGCCACGCATTCGCGCCTACGAACATGGAGCGCCCTTAATTCGAACGTAAAAAGCGCTCGATTTCGGCTTTGGACCAACTGACCGTTTGACAGAAGCCTCCACGACAAGGCATTTCTTAGAAAAAGTGCCATTTGCTCTGGAGCCATTTCGACTATGAGGATCCATCGACTTCTCCCGGCATCTGCGCTGATTGGTCTGCTCGCGGGTTGCACAGTACCGCAGCCCCACAGCGCCGGCCCCGATGCCGGCGTCGTGCAGAATACGCCGCTGGCGCTGGCCGTCACAACCGAGCCCGCCACACCGCCGGCACCGCCCCCCGCGTTTTCCGCAACCAGCGTCGGCGCCCGGGCGGCGCAGCTGGACAAGGAGGTCGATCAACTGGATGTGCATGCCGGACTTTGCGGCGTAACGGCGTCCGATATCAAGGCACAGCGCACAGAGCTTTCGACCGATTATTTCACGCGCATCGCTCAGATCAATGCGCGCCTTCAAGCCGGCACGACCGCCGGCAACCCCGAACTGACGTCGGCATGGCAGGCGGCGCGCGGGTCGCTCGGCGGCCTGGATCGCGAAGCGGCACGGCTGACCGATCTCGTCACCAACTGCACCGATGACGATGCGCAGGCGACCTACCTGACCCAATCGATCCGCGCCGCGATGAGCCTGCGCGGTGCCGTCGATGCCGATCACGCGGAATTGATCAAGCAATCTGGCCGCGTCGCGGCCATCGCTTCGAACCTGGAATTGACGCTCGGCCTCATGCTCGACGATCTCAACCGGCAAAACGAAATGCTGCTGGTCGAGCACCGCAATCTGACCACCGTCGCCCACGCCATCGATGTCGGGCAGTTGCTGGGCGGCAATCTGGCGCTCAAGACCGGCACGCTGCCTAGTTGGACGACGCCAACCCCAGCACCGATGCCGCCGCACCACCGCCCGACCGCGCTGTCGGACAATGCCCATTCGGCGCCTGCCCAGCCCGCCAAGGTAGATGCGGCGCATGCGGCTGGGACGCCGTCCGACACCGTTCTTTCGACGAAAGCGCGCAAGCATCATCATCGCCCGGTACCGAACAATACCGCAACCCCAACCAAGATATTTTTCCACCACCACAAGCCGCTGATCGTGGTGCCGCTGACCGCCGACGCAAGCTATGAGCGCGCGCTCTACTCCGCTGTCAGCAGCGTGCTCAGCAAGCAGCCGGGGGCACGCTTCGTGGTGGAGGCGTCGGTTCAGCACAATCCGAGCCATACGCGCGCGGTGCTTGACGCCGGCGCGGCACAGCGCCAGGCCGATGCAGTGGTCCGTTCCTTGACCGCCTTTGGTCTGCCGCAGACGCGCGTGGTCACGATGAACACGGTCACCGGAACCGATGGCGCCATCCGCGTTTACGCACAATAGGCGGCACCCGGTGGCCCCTGATGCCGGGGCTGTCCGGGGTGCTACCATCGAGGCTTGAGCCATGTCCGCCTTCGCCGACCCGCCGCCCGGAAATTACAGTTTTACCTGTCTCGACGGCCATACCTGCGGCAATCCGGTGCGGCTCGTGACCGGCGGGGCGCCGATGTTGGGCGGGGCGACGATGAGCGAGCGTCGGCAAGATTTCGTCACGCGGTTCGACTGGGTCCGCCGGGCGCTGATGTACGAACCGCGCGGCCACGATGTCATGTCCGGCTCGCTGCTTTACCCGCCGACCCGGCCGGATTGCGATATCGCGATTCTATTCATCGAGGTTTCGGGTTGCCTGCCGATGTGCGGCCACGGCACGATCGGTACCGTCACCATGGCGCTGGAAAACGGCCTCGCCACGCCCGCTGAGGACGGCGTGCTGCGGCTCGACACGCCCGCCGGTTCGGTGCGCGCGGAATTCACCCGCAACGGCCCGTGGATCGATGCCGTCCGCATCCGCAACGTGCCGTCCTACCTCGCCGCGGCAGGCGTGCGGCTCGATGTGCCGGGCCTGGGCGAATTAGTGGTCGATATCGCGTATGGCGGCAATTTCTATGCGATCGTCGAGCCGCAACGCAATTACGCCGGTCTCGACGATCTCGGCTCCGTCGGCATTCAATCCCTGTCACCCCGCCTGCGCGATGCGGTGAACCGTGCCAACCAAACCGTTCATCCGCTCGATCCGACCATCGCCGGCATCCGCCACATCATGTGGACCGACGCACCGCGCGATCCGCGCGCCCATGCCCGCAACGCAGTGTTCTATGGCACCAGGGCGATCGACCGGTCGCCCTGCGGCACTGGCACCTCGGCGCGCATGGCCCAGCTCGCCGCCAAGGGCGAGCTTTCGGTCGGCCAGGATTTCATCCATGAAAGCATCATCGGCACGCTATTCGATGGCCGGGTCGAGGCGGCCGCCACGATCGGCCGCCATGCCGGCATCGTTCCCTCGATCGCCGGCTGGGCACGCCAACACGGCCTCAATACGATTTTCGTCAATGAACGCGATCCGCTGCGCGGCGGCTTCCAGCTCGGCTGATCCCCAGCATGGGTAAGGTCGGCGTCATCGGAGCCGGCATCGTCGGCTTGGCCGCCGCGCGGGCGCTTCAGCGCGACGGCCATGATGTCACCGTGTTCGATCGCCGCGAGCCGGGGGCCGGCTGTTCCTTCGGCAATGCCGGCCATATCGCACTCGACCATATCCGACCGCTGGCCCGGCCGGACGTGCTTTTGTCCTTGCCCCGGCTGTTATTCGACCCGCTCGGGCCGCTCTGCCTGAAGCCGGCCGGCTTGCCGCGACTCCTGCCCTGGATGCTGCGCTTCGCGGCGGCCTCGGTGCCGCACCGGGTCGCTGCCGGGACGGCGGCCCTGGCGGCATTGCTGACGCAAGCCTCGGCGGCCTGGGCCGACGAGATCGCCGCCTCACAACTGGCGCCGCTGTTTCGCCACCAAGGCTCCTTGCAGATCTATGAGCGCGACATCGCGGCGGGCGCCGCGGAGGCAAAGATTCTCACTGCCCATGGCGTGCGAGTCGAGATGCTGCCCGCTGCGGAGGCGGCCCGGCGCGTGCCAGGTCTTGCCGTAGCCATCGCCGGCGGACGCTGGCTACCTGAGGCATCGCACAGCGTCGATCCGCGCGGCGTGGTCGTCGCCTTGGCCGAACGGCTGACCGCCGAAGGCGGCCGGTTCAAATGGTACGAGGTTACCGGCTTCGAGATCGATGACGGGAAGGTCCGCGCCGTTCTGTCCGGCGAGCGGCGCTGGGCTGTCGATCATATCGTGCTGGCAGCCGGCGCCGGTGCCGCTTCGCTGGCCCGCCAGTTGGGTGTCGTCGCGCCGTTGACCTGCGAGCGCGGCTATCACCTCATGCTGCAACCGGCGGTGTTCGATCTCGCCATCCCGGTTACCTTCGCCGAGCGCGGCTTCGTCATGACGCCGATGACCGCCGGCATCCGCCTCGCCGGCACGGTCGAACTCGGTGCCGGTGCCAAGCCAGATTGGCGACGCGCCGAGCAGTTGGCGCGC
>JAXDMU010000556.1:0-5499 GCA_034665905.1 Aliidongia sp.
CAACCCGACGCTCGCCTACACCAATCTCGGGTTCTCGGTCGCACTCAATCCCCAGGGCAGTCAGTTGCCCACGACCGCGACCCCCGGCTCGATCATCACGTCAATCCTCAACCCGCCGGTGGGATCAGCAGCAAGCCATTTCAGCGGCAGTTCCTTGTCGCTTCAGGCCCTGAACCTGATCGACAAGAGCACCACGGGCATCACCAAAGAGGCCCTCGTCGCGAACGATCGTGTCTTTGCATTACGAAATGCCGAGGATTTCTCGTTTGTCGGCCAGGCGACCACGAACACCAGTTCGGCACTCGCCACAGCCACCAGTTCGCTCACGACCCTCACGATTGGCGATCAGCTCCAGGCCCTCGCGCATCTCACCAATGACGGTCACATTAGAATCAGCCTCGCTTTGTCGCAGACAGCGCAACTGGGTAATTTGGTCACCGCCGATCTCGGTAATGGCGCAACGACGACATTCCCCCAGCTCTCCGACAACGCCACTGCGCCGGTCGAGTTCACTATGCGCGACGGGCAGACGATCATCCTCACCGATGTCGCAAGCCGCACCAGCGACCATGCCGTGTCGGGATCGTGCGGGGTTTATTGCTGGCTCCTCGGCGGCTCCGACCAGGCCAGCAATTCCAAAACGCGCACGCTGCTCGTCATCACCGCCGAAGAGATCCACACCGGCGATGCCGACGCGTCCGGTCTCGGCAGGCGGGCCGAATGACAGCGCTACGATCCATCGTCACCCAGCAGATCGGTAGGCGAACCTGGTCGTTTGGCTTATCGTGGCGATCCGCAACGGAACCGGACGCGATCAAGGCCGAGGCCCGTGCGGAAGCGCGGCTACCCAGCATCAAGGCCGATCTCGTCGGGTTCCGTGACGATCTGCAATATGCCCTCGGCTATCGCGAGCCCGGTGACCGCGCCAAAGGCATGATGGCGGCCGTCGCGGCGACCCGCGCACTCGCCGTCCAGGGCCAGCCGACATGGATTGGCCTGTTCTCCCTCGACCGGGGGCTGTTCTGGGTGATTGAGGTCACGAAGGACATCATCCCGCCCAAGGGCGATCGGGTCTATGCCGATTTGGACGAGGCGCTCGCATCCTTCGTCGCGAGCGTGGAAACTCGGCGCTGGGACCGTATCTACGCCCCGAAACAGTTGGTGAATGCCGCGATCAACCGCGTCGGCACCGAAAATCCCCCGCCGGAGTTTCTCGATGCCGTCCTCGTGCGGTGTCATCGCGAAGGCACCACGACCCCGATCGCCGACCTCCTGGCGGGATACACTGCCCCTTATCCCGAGATCACTCGCTCCGGCAAGACCTGGCCGACATTTCGCCCGCTGCCCACCGTTGCCGTCCTCGGTGTACTCGTCGCTTCTGTCGCAACCTTGATCGTCTATCTTCCGGCGGTCTGGCCGAACCCTACAGTGACTCCACCCGCGGCCGTCCCACCGCCAGCGCCGGTCGCCCCGCCCCCCGCCCCGCCTGTCGTTAGCGCATCGCCATCGATGCGCCTTCCCAGGCCGAGCGTGGTCATCGCGGCGTGCTTCGCCGCCATGACGGATCTGGATCGACACTGGCCCGCAGGCTGGGACGCCGGCACGTATGACTGTTCGCACCAGCAGCTGACTGCAAAATTCACTCGCCAGCCTGACATCGGACGGATCGAGAACATTCGCGGCGCCTTCCCTGGCTCAGTCATCATCGCCGGCGATACCGGCAACGACCTTACCGTGCTCACACCAACCACTGACCCGCCGATGGACGCTCGAAACGAGACGCTTGAGTCTCCGACAGCGGCCCGCGACCAGCTGATCGCGCTGGCCCAGGGTGCCGACCAGGCGATTACGCTCGGCAGCTTCACTGCCCCGGCCGGCCGGGATGCCACAAAGGATCTGGCGCGATGGGTCCTGGCGACGATGGCGATCACGACAGATCTGACGCCGCAGGAGTGGGGTCGGGTGCTCGACACCATCCCAGGCCTGGTGGTCGACCGGTTGGTGCTCGATCCGGCCGACATACACTGGAAATTGGAAGGAAGCGTCTATGCCCAATAGGTTCCGCCTGTCGATTGCTATCCCGGCTGGCCTGCTCGCCCTCCTAGTCGGTCTACCCGGCCCCGCCAGCGCGGAAGAGCCGTCCGATCCACCCGCCGGCACGTTGGCGGCACGCACCGCGCAGCGCGCGCGACTCAGCCAGCTTGACTTGGATATCGCCGAAGCCAAAAAGAAGAAAGACCTACGTGCGGCACTCGACAGTGGGTCCGAGGCACCCCGGCCGGCGGTGCTGGCGCCCCCATCTGCTAGCCGCGAGATGCACCATCCGGACATCGCTCATCTCACAGAAATCGGCGGCGCCGCGGGTCGGCTGCGCGCAACCTTCCGCTTGTCCAATGGCGACCTGCGGGAGGCATTTCCTGGCGATACCGTACCAGGCTTCGGCCACATCCGGGAAATCAGGCCGGACACCGTAATCGACGATCATGGGCATGCGCACCCCGTCGCCGAAGGGGATCGCTGACCATGGCCGCCGCCCAAGCCATCGCGCTCGGGTTTCGCTCATGGTTCCGGTCCCGACGCACCGAGGATGGGGGCGACACCGCCGCGGTCATCACCGAAGCGATCAAAATTCCGCGCGGCCTTCAGGGGTATGTCGCGATCGAGCTGCTCGATGAGCAACTCCTGATTATCTATGTTACCAAGGAACATCGCCACGCGGCCGAGTTCGAAAGCCTCATCGAATGGCTGCGCAGCCGCGACTATCCGCCACCCGAGATCCGGATCGCCACGCTGGACGCCGTCCACGCGATGAAGAAGCGGTCGCAAACCACCGCTCGAACGGTCCCCGCACAACGGAAGGTGCTCGCCATTCTCAAGGCCGCCGCTGCCCGTGGCGCGTCGGATATCCACTTTCGCCAATACCCCAATAACCAAGCCGGATACGAACTGCGTATCAACGGTCGGATGACCGCGGCCATTGAGTATTTTACCAAGGCTGATTTGCGCAAGCTGCTCCAGGCGCTCTATGGAATTACCGATCCGAACAGCCGTTCCCGCATTGGCAGCTATCTCGAAGATCAGTCGATCGACGCCGCGATCATCGAGCGCCTGGCCGATCTGCATCTCGACGATCTCTATAGCGCCATCCGCCTGAAATTTGTGCCGGCATTCTTCGGACCAGAGTGCGCGGTTCGCCTACAGCCGCGGCGCAACACGCCGCTGACTTTGTCTACGCTCGGTTTGTCCGTGCGCGACCGCGACATGCTGCTAACCATGCTCAGCCAGCCGAACGGTGCGATCTACATCAGCGGGCCGGTCAATTCCGGAAAATCCCTACTCCTCATCATGCTCGGCGCCGAACACCACCAGCGCTTCCCCTGGCGCCGCATCGTCACTATCGAGGACCCCGTCGAGGCGCCGATCCCCGGTGCGACACAGCTCGTGTTCAACGCCGCAAATCCGGCCGAACGCGAACAGGAGGTCAAGAGCCGGCTCCGTGACATGGTCCGGCTCGACTACGATCTGGGAATCCTCGGGGAAAATCGCGACAGCGAAACCGCGCAACTTTTTTCGATGCTCACCTTAAGCGGCCGGCTCGGGTTATCAACGATCCATACCGACTTCGCCATCTCGATTATCGAGAAGCTGGCCGAATGGGGCGTCGGGCCGGGCGTGCTCAAAAACCAGAAGCGGATCATTGGGCTGCTGGCTGTTCGTCTTGCGGAAAAGCTCTGCGATGATTGCAAAATTCCCTTGCGCGATGCTCTTGCGATCAGCGGATACGAAGCGCAAGAGCTTCAGGGCACGATCAGCCGGATGCAGCGAGCCGTCATCGATGCGGCGCAGTTGCGCGGCGCCACGCCGGCCGACATCACCACGGGCTTTATTCGCAATCATCAAGGCTGCGCAACCTGCCAGATCAAGGATGCCTTCACGCACGGCACCGTCGGCCGCCTCCTCGTCGCGGAGGTAATCCGGCCGGACGTCCGGCTGCTGGAGCTTCTCGTCGCCACCGATATCGCCGGTGCTGAAACCCATCTCCGTACCGTGCTGCGCACGCCGACCATCCAGGAGGATGCCGCGCGCAGGATCGCCGACGGCTTGCTCTGCCCGCTCGATGCCGAATCACTGCTCGGGTCATTTGAACCTGCCGAGCGTCACGAACCGGTCCACATCATCGCGCGGCGGGCCGAAGCGCCATGAGTCTCATCGAGGCCAACGCATCCATCGCGGGTGCCGGCACCCATCCGTCGATCGAGGATCGCGCCCGCCGCTTCACGTCGGCGCGCCGCCGATTTCGCCGCTCGACCAACAAGCGTCTCGATCTCTACGACGAATTATCCTCGCTCGTGGACGAGCACAGCCTCGAAGAGGCACTGTCGGTCATCCGGGATGGCCATACCGAGGAAGGCCGGCGCCCGAACAGGCTGATCGGCCTGGTGTGCGAAGCGTGGATCGGCCAGTTGAGCAACACCACGCCGATCGCCGAGGTGTTGCAGGGCTGGAGCCCCGATCGCGAGCGCGCCCTGATCTCTGTCGGTGCCGAGACCGGGCTGCTCCAAACCGTGCTCGCAACCCTGGTCCAGACGGAACGTGCGCTCGCCATCGTCCGCTCGCGTGCGCTCGAGGGCGTCGTGGAGCCGGCTATCACCGTCATTTTGTCCTGGGCCATGCTGTCGGTCTACGCTCTGGTCATTACTGCCCAGTTCACGGGTGCCGACTTCATCATCCAGAGCCCTTATGCCGATCTCGCGAAGCGATATTCCGCATGGATGATCGCTTGGGGTTGGTGGTCGCTGCCGACGGCCGCCTTCGGCATCGGCGCGCTCCTGATTTATTTGTGCCGGACCTGGGTCGGCCCTGCGCGGGTCGCCGCCGACCGCTTCTGGCCGTTTTCCCTCTACAAGGATCTACAGGCCGCCGATTTCCTGCAAAACCTGACGATCCTGAAGCTCGCCGGCAAAGATGAAGAGCAAGCGCTTTTCATCATGTATCAAACCGCCGGCCGGTACCTCAAATGGCAGATCGCAGCGATGCGGCCGCACGCCGCCTCAGAGCGCCTGGGCGACACCTTGCGCCTGGCGAACCGCCAGTTTCCCGACCTCACGGTCAATGCCCGGATCGCGACCTTCTGTCGGGACGTCAAATTCCCGATCTATTTGCAGTCGATCACGGCGGCATGGAACCTGCGGGTCGAAACAAAACTGCGGCGTATGGGCAAGATTGCTGCCATCGCAGCCCAGATCCTGAGCGGAATTCTCAGCGTCATCATCGTGCTGTTGATGATCGCCATCTCCGTCCCGACTCATCTTTAAATCGAGGTCCACCCCCATGGAACGCTTTCTTCCCATCCTCATTGGTGCTGCGGTCACGCTGATCGCGGTCGCCGCATTGGCCGCTTTCGGCTCATCTTTCTTTATCAGCGCTAAAAATGGCAATGAGATTACTGACCTGATCGCTATCGGCAGTGGTTACCGGCAAGCCTATATTCTTCAGCCC
>JAXDMU010000557.1:0-4440 GCA_034665905.1 Aliidongia sp.
GGCTGCGCGGTGTCGTCGTTGGTCGCCACGCCACAATAGAATTGCGCTTTGGTCTTCGGGATCAGCATGTGCGGGCTGTCCGGGTCGTCCGTCACCAGCGCCGCGCCGTGGAAGGTCGCGGCACCGCCGATCCGATCGGGCACCGCCGCGGCGGTGCGGAACGTCAACGGCCCCCCCATGCAGTAGCCTTGCACGCCGGCCTTCTTCTTCGTATCCGTTTGGGACTGGGCGTCGAGGAAAGCGATGAAGGCGGGGGCGTCCGCCATGGTCGTTGCGCTCGTGAGCGTGGCCATCATCGGGAGGTACTTCTTGCGCACGTCCGACGCCGCGTAGTCCGGCTCCGTTGTTGCCTTCATCGAGCGGTAGAATGGATTCGGCACGAGGACGACATACCCTTGCGCGGCCAGGCGGCGCCCCATATCTCGGAAGACCGGGCGTAGGCCGAAAACATCAGTCCAGATCAGCACGGCGGGATGCTTGCCCTTGGCCGGGTAGAACAACACCGCGTCCGCCTCCCCGTCCGGAGTCTTCACCGTCACGTCTTTGGCAACGACGTCGTCATCGGCAAAGGCGCGCGGCGCGCCCATGACGGCCATCGCCGCCGCAGAGAGCGTGAACACCCGCCGTGACACTGCCGGCGCATTAAACTGATGGATTTCATCGTCACACATCGCCTTGACCCCCTTTTCGTTTCACCATAACCGGGAGCCTAAAGCATGCTTGGCCAAAATGGAATCATGCAGCAGGTCTTTCTAGCGCGCGCGGGCGACAAAGTCGCGTCATACCGGTCGCCGGGCGAACATCGCGACGACGACGACCAAGCCGGGGATGATCAGCTAATTGATCGATCCGAATACCGAATGCGCGAACCGCTCGCGTTTCGATAGCGGGATTATCATATCATGCAGATCTCGTTCGGCCTGCGATGATAGGATGACGCGGGGCATCTAATCACCCGCCGGGACGGTCTCACCCTGGCACACCTTCCTTGACACCACTCAGTCCGCACGACAGAAAATCAACCGGGCGGACAGATAACCGCCATTCAAGGGAAACGCGCCGTGACTGAAGATACCGAACGCGAGTCAATGGAATATGATGTCGTCATCGTCGGCGCCGGCCCCGCGGGCCTGGCGGCCGCGATCCATCTGAAGCAGCTTGCGGCGGCGGCGGGGACCGAGGTTTCGGTCGCGGTGCTGGAGAAAGGTTCCGAGGTCGGCGCTCATATCCTGTCCGGCGCGGTGATCGATCCCAAGGGCTTGAGCGAACTCTTCCCGGACTGGCAGGCGCGCGGCTGTCCGCTCGATACGCCGGTGACGAAGGACAAACTCTATTATCTGGGGGCCGAGCGCGCCGTCGATCTGGGATTCCTCACACCCTTCATGCCGTCCTGGATGAGCAATCACGGCAATTACATCGGCTCGCTCGCCTCGGTCTGCCGGTGGCTCGCGGCCCAGGCCGAGGAGCTGGGCGTCGAGATCTATCCCGGCATGGCGGCATCCGAACTGGTGTTGGATGAGAGCGACGCGGTGCGTGGCGTGGTCGCCGGCGTCTTCGGCCTCGACCGCAACGGCGAGCGCAAGCCCAGCTATCAGCCGGGCCTCGAACTGCACGGCAAATACACGCTGTTGGCGGAGGGTGCCCGCGGCTCGCTGTCGAAAGAAATCATCGCCAAATACAATCTGGCCGACGGGCGCGAACCGCAGAAATACGGCATCGGGCTCAAGGAAATCTGGCAAGTGCCGGACGCGCAATTCTCCAAGGGTCTGGTGCAGCACACGCTCGGCTGGCCGCTGGACAGCAAGACCGGCGGCGGCTCGTGGATGTATCATTTCGGCGAGAATTACATCTCGATCGGCTTCGTCGTGCATCTGAACTACAAGAACCCGTTCCTATCGCCGTTCGACGAATTCCAGCGCTTCAAGACCCACAAGCTGATCCGCCCGTTCCTCGAAGGCGGCAAGCGCGTCGCCTATGGTGCCCGCGCCGTGGTCGAGGGCGGCATCCAGTCCCTGCCCCGCCTGGGCTTTCCCGGCGGCGCACTGCTCGGCGACAGCGCCGGCTTTCTCAATGTGCCGCGCATCAAGGGCAGCCATGGCGCGATCAAGAGCGGCATGCTGGGTGCCGAAGCCGCGATGGCCGCACTTCAGGCCGGCGGCGCGCGTGACAATGCGGCCAGCTATCAGGATCGGTTCGACAAAAGCTGGCTGTACAAGGAGCTTCGGCTGGTGCGCAACGCCAAGCCGCTCCTGTCGAAACTCGGGACGATCTGGGGCGGGCTCGTGGCCGGTGGCCTGGATATGACGATCACCAACCTGACCGGCGGCTGGTCGCCGTTCGGCACGCTGGGCCATGGTGGCACCGATGCCGCCGCGACCGGCAAGGCGGCGGATTTCCAACCGATCGCCTATCCCAAGCCCGATGGTGTGGTCAGTTTCGACAAGCTGTCCTCGGTCTATATCTCCAACACCAATCATGAGGAAAATCAGCCGGCCCATCTGAAGCTCAAGGACCCGTCGATCCCGATCGCGGTCAATTTGCCGCTCTATGGTGAACCGGCGCGGCTCTATTGCCCGGCCGGGGTTTACGAAGTCATCTATAATGAGCGCAACGAAGATCCGAAATTCCAGATCAATTTCCAGAACTGCGTCCATTGCAAGACCTGCGACATCAAGGACCCGGCGCAGAACATCATCTGGACCACGCCCGAGGGCGGTGGTGGCCCGAACTATCCCAATATGTGAGGCGGATTAATTCGCTGAAAGGTCGTGCTTCGGCGCTTGTTGCCGGCGGGCCGGGACGGTAAACCGCAATTCGGGATCGCCGTGACGCGGTGCCGTCACCTCGCCTCTTCAGGAGCCGCTTCATGCCCCCGACCCGCCGCCGGCCGATCCGCCGCATCATCCTGTCGATCCTGCTCGTCGTCCTGATCGGGGCCGGCTACTGGGGCTATCGGCTGGTCTGGGGCCAGCCGATGCAGATCGGGCATTTCTATCAGCGGGTCTTCATTGAGGCGATGCTGGAACGGCCGCAGATGCTGTCCGGCGTCGGGCTGATCGACAACACCTGGCTCGATTTCCACAGCGGCAAGCTGGACGATGTCTCGCCCGCAACGACCGAGCGCGACGCGGCCGAAGTCGCCCAAAATCTGGCGATGCTGCGGCGCTACGATCCGGCCGGACAATCGCCGCACGAGGCGCTGTCGAGCGCCGTGCTCGACTGGTTCCTCGACGATCAGCAGCGTGGCACGGCGTTCCGCTATCATGATTATCCGGTCAACCAGCTGTTCGGCGCGCAGAGCGAATTGCCCGATTTCATGGTGCACATCCACCAGATCGTCGATCACCGCAGCGCCGAGCGCTATATCCAGCGGCTCGACGCCTTCGGCCCGTTTTTCGATCAGTTGATCGAGAGCCTGAAGCTGCGCGAGCAAAAGGGCGTGTTGCCGCCGCGCTTCGTCGTGACCAAGGTGCTGACCCAGATGCACGGCTTTGCCGACAAGAAGCCGAGCGAAAATCTGCTCTATGTGAGTTTCAACGAAAAGCTCGACAAGCTGTCGGGGCTGGCGCCGGGCGAAAAGACCGCTTTGCTCGACGGTGCCCGCCACGCCATCGAGACACAGGTGCTGCCGGCCTATGCAAGGCTGATCGATTACGAAACCGGCTTCGAAGGCCGGGCGCGCACGACCGACGGCGTCTGGGATCTGCCCGATGGCGATGCCTATTACGCCTGGCAATTGCGCAGCCGGACCACCAGCGACATGACTCCCGCCGAGGTTCATGCATTCGGCCTGTCCGAGGTGGCGCGGATCGAGCGCGAGGCCGCCACGCTACTCGACGGCATCGGCGCCCCGCTCGGCCCGGTCGGTGCCCGCATCGCGGCCCTCCAGGCCGACCCGCAATATCAATATCCCAACACTGACGACGGCCGCGCCGCGATGCTGGCGCAGTTCCGTTCGCTGCTCGACGAGATGAACCTCCGTCTGCCGGAGTATTTCGCGGTCCTGCCCAAGCAGAATGTCCAGGTCGAAGCGATCCCCGCCTTCAAGGCCTCGACCGCGCCCGGCGCCTATTACCAGGGCGGCGCGCTCGACGGCTCGCGCGCCGGCACCTTCTTCGCCAATGTATCGAACACTGCGTCCCTGCCGCGCTGGGGCATGAAGACGCTGGCCTATCATGAGGGTGTGCCCGGCCATCATCTGCAAATCTCGCTCGCCAACGAGATGAATGACGTGCCGATCTTCCGCAAGGTGCTGGGCTTCGACGCCTATGCCGAGGGCTGGGCGCTCTATGCCGAGCACCTCGCCTGGGAGGAAGGCTTCGAACAGGAGCCGCTCGACAATCTGGGCCGGCTCCAGGCCGAACTGTTCCGCGCGACCCGGCTCGTCGTCGATACCGGTATCCATTACAAGCATTGGTCGCGCGAACAGGCGATCAGCTA
>JAXDMU010000558.1:0-10353 GCA_034665905.1 Aliidongia sp.
CTTTTATCCAGGGTCACTCAGGCTGACCCGCCCCCGCAACTGCCGAAACGCGAAAAATGGTGCTCAGATCGCCAAAATGTGCGCTGATTCCCAGCGAGGATGGCCTGGGTTTGAGAAATCCAGGCTAAACCAATCAAATTCAAGACCGTATAAAGCCAGTCGCGCGATGCTCGGCGCCATGCGACAGTGACGTTGTACATAAACATAGGGTATCTCCTTGTCACATGCGCACCATACTTGGTAACCACGCCCTGTAGTTCGGTGTTACGCCGTCGAGTAGTAGAAGATTCGGTGCTGTCATTTTGTAGTGGTTTTCGAATTCAACGACTCGATCTACAGCTATTGGACGGATTCGCGTGCTGTGCATTATGCTTCCCAAATGCCTGATCGGGGCGGTGGGATGGTCGCCTTCAATCGAACAAAGGGACGTCCGGTGGGTCATACCGATCCCCGCCATCACAGTACATGCGCGATCGGTCATTTCACGTGCCACCTAAATCGGTCATTTCTATTTGCAATCGGCGTCGTTCGCCTCCAGTGGGCAGCAATCCCAGAGTCTCCGCCACCGTTTCGTCGAACCGTGCCGGGGCAAAGATCGCCCGCGCGTCGCGCTCGGCCTGGGCGCCCAGCCGGTTGCGCAAGGCCGGGTCCCTGAGCGTGCGGAGGTGGCGGGCGGCATCGGCGACGTCGGGTTCGGCCCAGTCCTGATCCGGATAATCGTAGCTGCCCTGAGGGTCGCGGGCCGGCACCAGCGCCCAGGCGACGGGGCAACTGTTGCTCGCGGTCAGGAAGTCGGTATTGCCGGACCAGCCGGTTGCCACCACCGCCTTGCCGCGCTGCATCGCCTCGGCCAGCACCAGACCGAAGCCTTCGGCGCGGTGCAGTGACAGCACGATATCAGCGCCATTGAGCAGGGCCGCCATCCCGGCGGCATCAAGCAGCCGGTCGGTCAGCTCTACCGTGGCGAGGCCGGCGGTCGCGGTTTGCAGCGCGCGCCAGCCGGGCGGATAGACCGAGGGCTGCGAGACTTTGACGACCAGTCGGACGTCGGGGTCGGTGCCGAAGGCGGCGCGAAACGCCGCGATTGCGGCCAACGGGTTTTTGCGTTCGAAGCCCGATCGCATATCGAACGCGATCAGCACGGTCAGCGGCTTCGACTCCGGCGCCCGTGCCGGGCCTTCGGCGGGCGGCACCGGGTGCGGCACGACCCGGATCGGCAGGCTGGTGTGCCGTACCACGGCCGCTTCGGTGAACCGGCTCGGCACCCAGATTTCGTGGGCGAAGCGCAATCCGGCGACCCAGTCCGGCGGCAAATCGGGTAACTCCCACGCCCAGTAGCCGACAATCACCTTGCCCCGGATGCGCCGCCGGCCGAGCCGTAGCAAGGCCAGCGCCATCACGAAGCCGCTGACATGCAGGATGATCGTCCCCGGTCCTTCATCGCATTCGTCGGCCGCGGGCGCGATCTGCCAAGCCGTGCGGCCATCCTGCATCAGGGCATCGCTGAGATCGATTGCACGCACATCGCGCCCGGCCGCGCGCAAGGCATCAAGCGAGAGCCGCGCTGCCTGACCGAGGCCGCTCGCAGTGCCCAGCGCGCCCGCAATATAGATCGGTCCTGCACCGGAGGGGCGGCGCGCATCGGGACGCGGGGCCAATGCGCCCACGACGTGCCGCAACACTTGCCGGCGCCAGCGTCGCGGCAGGCGTTGCCACAGCTGACGGTGCAGCCAGGCTTTCAACAAGCGGTCGCCACGGGCGGCGGCCGGCAATGCGCGACCAGTTGCTCGGCGGTCAGGCGCCAGCCGGCGCCGTCGCTGGCGGCTTGCCGCGCACCGGCCGCGCAGCGTTCGTAGAGATCCGGATCGAGCATCGCCGCCATGGCCCGCGCGACCGCCGCCCCCGAAATCTCGGCGGCAACGAGGCCGGTCTCGCCCGCCACGACCTGCTCGACCAGCCCACCGACCGGCGTAACCACCACCGGCATGCCGCTGCCATAGGCCGTCGCGACCGCGGCCGACTGGCTGGCTTCGGTGTAGGACGCGACCAGCGCGTCGGCTTGCGACAGCAACAGCGCAATCTCGCTTTCCTCGATCCAGCGATTGATCAGCGTGATGCGCGGCAGGTCGGCCAGCAGCGGCCGATAGGGCGCGAAATCGCCGCCACCGGCGATGCACAATTCGATATCGGGATACTCTGCCGTCACGGCGCGGTAGGCGTCGAGCAGCAGGCGAATGCCCTTATAGGCCAGGACACGTCCGAAAAACAGGAACCGGAACGGCCGATCGCGGGGGAACAGACGCGGCACCGCGGCCCCCGCGCGATAGGCGAACGGGCCGAGCGGGATCACGGCGACGCGGCTCTGCGGATAGCGATAGCCCGTCACCAATTGTCGCTCGACATGACGGCTGAGGGCGACGACCCGGTCGGCGACCGCGAGTTCGCGCCCGATGCGCCAGTTCCAGAACGGGTTGATTTCACCGGGATGCATGTAGGCGTCGTGGATGATCGAGACCAGCGGGCTGCCGGCCTGCGACACGGCGGGCGCCAGGTACCAGGACCAGGGGTGCGGCATGACCGAAACCACGACATCGGGACCGGTCGAGCGGATGAAATTGCGAAAATCGCGCCGAATCGAGGGCAGCCGCAGCGAAGCGGCGATGAAGGAGCCGACATCGGCATAGGTCTCGACGATGTGGCGCCGACACTCGAGTGCGGCAAGCTCGTTCAGCGTCTCGTTGCCGCTCGACAGGCTGATCGACAGCTCGATATCGGGTCGTGCGGCCAGCGCGCGCATCAGCTCCAGCGCATAGCGCGGCCCGCCGCCGCGGCGTCCCCAATACCAGACCAGCATCTTCATCGTGCAACGAATTCCCTGCCCGCGACGTCCGGTTGCCGGAACCATGGCAGCCATCGGCCGCTATAGCACGATCGCGCGTCGGGCGACCGAAGATCCGCCGATTCTCCCAGGCGACATCGATAAACCAATTCTGCTCTCGACTCGACAAAACATAGCGGTCTATCCTCAGCCGCCGAGCAGAGGTGTGCCCATGCTAATTCAAGCTAATGCGCCCAAGTCGCGCGGGACGCGCTCCGCAGCCGGCCAGGGCGAGCAATGACAGGCGCCGCCTTGGATGGCGTCGAGGTTCGTCGCCTCTTCGAACATTATTTTGCCGAAACCATCGATACCATCGTAATCACCGACGGCGAGCTTGGCGACCATGGCGACGGGCCGATCATTCAATATGTCAACCCGACGGTGCCGCTGCTGAGCGGCCGCCGCGTCGAGGATCTGATCGGGCGCCCACTTTCGGTGCTTTATACGCGCGAGCTGTTTCCACCGATTTTGGATCAACTGCGCGATACCGCCGAAAGCGGACAGCCGACGCAGCACGACGCCCAGGCACTGAATCGCAGCGGCCGCCCCGTTTGGCTGCAAACCGTGACGTTGCCGGTCATCAGCGCCAAGGGCCGGGTCGAGCATTTCATCCGGGTCGGGCACGATATAACGACACGCAAGCGGCTCGAACACGAGCGCGAGACGACCCAGCGGCTGCTGGCGTCGGTGTTCGGAGTCATCGATCAGGCGCTGGCGGTGATCGATGAAGACGGCAATTTCTCGATGGTCAACAACGCGGTCACGCGGCAATTCGGCTGGAGTGTGTTCGACCTCATCGGTAAACCCTTCACCGAGATGATCGAGTCTGCCAGCCGCAAATGGCTGGTCCGGCAACTGGCGGCGCGCGAAGAGCAAGAACAGAAGTGCCGGCTGCCGACCGAACTGCTGCATCGCAACGGCACGGTCAGTCCCGGCGAGATCGTCTCGACGATCATCCTGGAGCCGGACGGGCGACAGTTTCGCGTCATCACCTTTTTGCCCAAAGCCGCTTTGGCCGCCGCGGTCGCCGAAGCGTCGATTCGCGGGACGATCGACGCCGCGCTGAAGCGCGACGGCAGCCCCGCCGAGATTGTCGCCGGCAAGGTTCAGCTGATCGGGCTGGCCACCGTGCGCGACGCGCTGGGCGACCGCTGGCCGGAAGTGTCGACCGGTGTCTTCACCATCGCCGAGCGCATCGTGCAGCGCCATCTCGGTCCCGGCGATTTCTGCCATCGCACGGCAGATGATGGGTTTCTCGTCTGTTTCGCCGAACTGGACGAGGCCGAAGCGCAGGACAAGGCGCAAATCATCGCCGAGCAGATCCGGGCGACCCTGACCGGCGTCGCTCCGGAGATGGGCGCGACCCGAGTCGAAGGTTTCGCCGCCCGGGTTTCGCTCGACAGCAGCGAAACCGGCTCCGATACCGCGATCGTCGCCGCGCTCGAAGCAAGGCTCGCCCGCGAACGCAAGCGGCTCGAAGGCGGCGCCCTTGACACGCTGCGCCGCGGACTCGCCGATGCCCGGGTGCTGTTTCAACGGGTGCGGACGGACACCAACCAACTGGCACCCTTTTCCATGGCACGCCTGCCCAAGCCACTCGAAACCGCGCTCGGCCTGCTGCGGGCGCTCGATCGTCCCGATTACGGTCTTGAGGCGGAAATGCTGCTGCTGACCGGGGCGGCCGAGCGGCTGCTGAGCGAACTGTCCGAAAACCGCACGGATGTGATCATCGTTCCGGTTCGCATGTCTACCTTGGTGCAGCGCCGCGACGCCGAGCGCTGGCTGCCGATCGCCCGTTCCATGGCGGCACCGGGCCGGCGTCGCCTGGTCATCGAGATCACCGAACTCGGTCGCGATACCGCGCGCAGCCGGATGACCGATCTGGTGATGATGATTTCGTCGCTCTGCCGCGCGGTGGCGTTCGAACTGCCGGTTCCCGAAACCGGTTTCGTCAATTCCCTGCCGACAACCGTGCCACTGGTCACGATCGCGGTGCAGCGCCTGGCCAATGACGATGGCACCGGCCATGTCATGGCCGCCACCAAACTGATCAAATCGCTGCAACTGCGCAATTGCCGCCTGTTGGCAAAGAATCTCGTCTCGCCGATTCAGGCCATGTCACTGGCCAAGGCCGGTGTGCCGCTGCTTTTGACGCAACAGGAAGCATAGGCAGCGCCCAGCCGGCAAAACCGGCGCAGACAATCAGTGCGCCGGAGCCGCGCCGGCTCGCTATAGGCAATGAACAGGTGAAGCTTGCGCAGCAGTGACATGCCGATGATCACATCGGGCTGGTCGTGATTACCCCTGATGCGCGAACCGGTTTGCTCACGGCCCTTGCCCTGGTCGATGTCGGCGACGATCATCTGCGTATCGTTGAGCGTGATGCCGCCGAAGGTCATGCTGTGGAAAGTATGGGGAAAGGCATTGATCTTGATGCCATCCATGCCATGCAGGTCCCCCCGTGCGGTCGAGAGCCGCATCGTCGTCGAGGGCGCGTCGGTATCGATCATCGCCTTTACGGCCTTGGCTTAATGCCGATCGTCCGCCGGCTCCGCCAGGGTGAAATAGACCGCCGGCTCGCTATAGGCGATGAACAAATGAAGCCGGCGCAGCAGCGGCATGCCTATCAACATGTCGGGCTGGTTGGGCATGCCGGTGATGCGCGAGCCGTGTCGGGAAGCACCTTTGCCGGAATCGATGTCGGCGATCACCACGTCGGTATCATGGAGCGTAATGCCGCCCAAGGTCAGGCTTTCGAACCGATGCTGAAAGCTGTCAAGCCGGGCACCATCGACGCCGGCGAGCTTGGCTTGTGCCCCGGTCGGCGGCGTCAGGTCGAACCAATCGCGCGCAACGGCGAGCCGCATCGTGGTCACGCTGGCGCCGGTATCCAGAAGTGCCCGCAACGATCTCCCGCCGATCTGGACATCGACCTCCAGCCCCTTGCCGTCGGTCAGATGCACCGGCAGGCGGAAATATTCGTTCGCCCAATAGACGGTTTGTCCGGGGCAATGAGCGGGCAGGAAAAGCTTGAGGCGCCGGGCGGCGGGATCGATCTCGACATCGTATGGCGCCAGATAATTCGCCCCGAAGATGCCGACCGGGCGCGCATCGGTGCCGTCGCCGCCGACATTGCCGACCGCAAAAACCTGGTTATTGATGACGGCGTGGCCGAGGGTGAACCGGGCGACACGCGCCGCATGGTCGATCGGCCGGCCGGTCAGCCCATAGCCCAAGATCGGTGTGTCGTGCTGAGGCAGTCGCGCACGATCGACGAAGGTCTTGTCGAGAAAACTGAGGCCCGCGCCGGTATCGATCAGCAGCTTGGCGGTTTGGTCATTGATCGCGACGTCCAGAGCGATCAGGCCATTACCATAGGATGTCGTCGGGATCGACGCGAATTGCCTGAGGCGGCAATCCTCGGCAGCACCAGCCGACGCCGTTGCGGCGAGGCCGGACAGCAAGATGGCGGTGAGTGACCGGCAGAGCCAGAACATATTTACCCCACGAGGATACCAAGTGCCTCGTTCTATCATCCTGTCGCTGGAGCGAAAAGCTCGACCAGCTCAGCTCAGCAATTTGCGCCGCCGCTCGATCTGTCCGCGGCCCCAGCCGGCCAGTTTCGGGACATAGGGTTCGATCCGGTCGGTTTCGCGCATCAGCTCGTGATAGAGCGACGGATCGAAGCGCTTGTTCAGGACCGCACCACTGATCGAAACGCCGGTCTCGGCCAGGGTCGCCATCGCCTGCTCGACCCGGCGGGCCGGCGTGCGGGCGGAAAGCACGATCATGACCGGTGCTGCACCGCCCTGGCAAACCAGGCCAGTGCCGATATTGCCCTTGTTGGTTCGGTTGATCGCCGAGCAATCGCAGATCACCACATCGAAGCGGTCGCGCCAAGCGCTGATCAGTTCGGCCATCTGGCGCTGATCGGAAAAGCGCAGCAGATCGAGGCTCGAGATGCCGACCGGCGCCGGTAGCAGGGACAGGCGGATCGACGGGAATTCCGTCATCGCGGCAAAGCTGGACGCGGGATCGGCGGTCCAGGGCGCTTTCTGCACCAGCCCCAGCCGTTCGGCCAGGGCCGGGCGGAACAGGTTGAACTCGACCAGCAAGGTGCGCTCGCCCGACGCGGCGGAGCGGCGCGCCAGCGCATAGGCGATGGTCGAAACGCCCTCGCCCGGTTCTGCCGCGGTGATGGCGACGGTGCGCAGGCCCCGCCCGATCGTCCCGGCATAGATGCGCTGCAACTCGGCATAATGGATCGGTAAGGGGATCATGGATGAAAGATCGCAATGAACGCTGCGATGGAAACCACATCCTGGAGATAATTCTCGAAGATGCGCCAATCGCTTTGCGAATAGTTCGGGATATAGACGGTATCGCCGGTGCGCAGCACCGGCAGGGTGCGGAAATCGCCGGTGCGGGCGAACTGCACCAGATTGAACAACCGCGCCTGATCCTGGCCCTGGGCGTAATTCACCACGACGATCTTTTCCTGATAGGCATCCTGGGTCGGACCGCCGGCCTCGGCCAGCAGGTCGAGGATCGTCATGTTGTCGTCGAATTTATAGCGCCCCGGCTTGGCGACGGCGCCCAGCACGCGCACCGTCTGCTCCTTGCTCTGGGTCAGCCAGTCGGCGTTGCGGTCGGGCACATAGATGACGTCGCCGGGCACGACGTCGGGCAGCAGCCTTTCGTCGCCGCTGTTGAAATAAATCGTCAGATTGACCTTGGTGATCGCGGCCGGGCCGGGGCCGCCGCGCCGGTGGGTAACCCGGACATTGGCAAGATCGGCGGTCGCCGACGGTCCTTCTGCGGCGCCCAGAATATCGAGAAAATGGACATTCTTGCTGAAGGCATAGCGGCCGGGCTTCTGTACCGCGCCGAGAATATAAATCGAGGTCTCGGCCGCCTGTTGCAGCCACGTCGATTTGTTGTCCACCGGGTTTTCCGGCAAGTCGGGCACACTGACGGTATCGCCCGGCTTCAGGATCGGCAGTTGATCGAGCCTGCCACCCTTTTCCACGAGATTGGCGAGGTCGAAGATCGTAATCTGAGATGCCTCGCCCCGGTTGGCGGCGGACGGCAGCACTTCGATGTGGGACGTATTGGCCAGCCGGGTCGGGCCGCCGGCTTCGGCAATCAGATCGAGGATGGTCATCTGGTCCGACCATTCGAAGCGGCCCGGATGATTGACCGCGCCGATGATGCGCACGATGCGGTCGGGCGTGTATTTCAGCCAGGAATCCTGATTGGTGGCTTCGCGTTCCGGCACGAAGATCGCGTCGCCCGAGCCGATCTTCGGCATGATCGCGCCCTTGGCCTTGGCGAGGCTGAAAGCGGTCAGATCAAACGCTTCAGTTGAGCCATCGACATGCAGCACGCGAATGCCGGACGTGTCGGCAAACCGGGTGGGGCCACCGGCATTGGCCAGCACATCGAGAAAGCTGGCCTTGGGGGCGGCTTCGAAGGAGCCGGGCTTGAACACTTCGCCCATGACATAGACGGTGTGGGCTCCGCCCTTCACTTCCTCGATTTCCTTGGGAACGAAGATGGTGGAGCCCGGCCCGATGGCGGGCAGCAGCGTCCGGTCGCCAGTATCGAGATAGGCTTTGAGATTGAAGAGATGCGGCTCGCCCTTGTCGATGACGCGGATGCCTTCGACCGTGGCAAACCGCGTCACGCCGCCGGCTCGCATCAAATATTCGATAATCGTGGAGTCGGGCTTGAACGCGAAGGAGGCCGAGGAATTGACCTCGCCGAACACCTTGACCGAGGTCTTGTCATCGCCGGCATCGCCGGTATTGGCCAGGCTCTTCGGCTCGTAATCCATCTGGACGTTGCCGATCAGCGGCGAGGCCGGCACGAAGATTTCATCGAGCGGCTGGAGCACGGGCACATCGCCGTCATTGCCTTCATCAAGATATTTCTTGTAGTCGAAGGTGATGATCTCCTTGCCGCGGCGCACCTGCATGCGGTCGAGCTGGGCGCCCTGGGCCAGCCCGCCGGCGGCGTTGATCGCCTGCTGCACGGTCGCATCGCCCGGCAATTCGGTCGGCCCCGGCTGCTTGACCAGTCCGGCCACGGTCACCAGCAACCGGCGTTCTTTCAGCGTCACCTCGAACCGGTTGACATCGCGGAACACCTTCGCCAGCACCGCCTTCACCTTTGCCTGCGCCTGGGCGATCGTCAGCCCGGAGACCTCGATAAGCCCGACTTCCGGCAGTTGGAGATTGCCGCGCCGATCGACCTGGATGGTCTTGTTGAGCGTATCTTCGCCCGGCAGCGCCAGGAACAGAACGTCGCCGAAGCGGATCTTGAGGTCGGGGGCCGAGTCGGCCGGCGTGCCCGTTACAGCCGCCGGGGCGGGGCGCGCCGGGGCGGCAGCCTTTGATCCGCCCTGATTGCCGGGGCCGGGCTGGGCCGCATCGGCGGCGGACCAGAACAGCAGAAGGGCGAGCGTGGCAATCAGCCTCGTCAGGATTCGCATGTCGCCACCCTGTCGGCCGGAAGGCCGGCCGACGTCAGAAGATCCTCGACATAGACATCGAGCGTGAGCAGGTGAGACCGGGCGTCGTCGAGCAACCCCCCGGCAAGTTCGCGGGCGATCCGGGCCGACAGCAGATCGGCACGCGGCAGCGTGGCGTTCGACAGGGCGGCGGCATCGGCCGTCTTGAAGAGATCCAGCGCGCCGCGCAGACAGGCAAGTCGGCGATTTTGCAGCTCCGCCTCACCGGTCAGCACGACCGGCCGGGTCTCGGCAACGCCGCCGCGCCCGTGGGGGGGCCAATCAGCGCTCGTGCTGCACCCACACAACAGCATCAACGCCAGCGCGGCGCCCACCGCAGAGACAAATTCGGTCATGGCGTCAGGCGATCGCCCGGGTCGGGATTGCCTTGTCGATGCGCAGCGATTGGATCAGCCTTTGCGGTTGATCGCGCAGCCCGGTTAGGGTGAGTGAGCGCTTATGGGCGTAAAGGCGCTTGAACAGGAACACCAGGCAACCGATCCCGGAAGAATCGAGAAAATTTACCTTCGCGAAATCCATCACCACATTGGCATCCGAATTGGCGACAATCCCCTCGATCATCGGCCGCGCATCCGCCACCGCAAGGGCGTCGAATTCGCCCTCGAGAGTTAGAATGACCGTGTTTGGCTCGACATAGGTAGCATGCATCCTTCCGTACCTCGGCAAATCCTGTGAGATTGCTATTTCTCGTTGCTGTCGCAAAGACCGTACCACCAATCACCCTTATTGTTGGTAAATCTTTAATCAGGAGTTTGGGGCATGGCGCAGCGGCAAACTCGCAAATTGCCTGGACGATATACCGCAAGACGCGAAGCAGGCAAGGCAGATCGAGGATGAATCGGGCAATTTGGCTGCTTCTGGACAGTCGCGACCTGGGCGGTATTGAAACACATGTTTTGCTGCTCGCAAAAGGTCTGCGACAAGTTGGCTATGATTCGGAAAT
>JAXDMU010000559.1:0-2703 GCA_034665905.1 Aliidongia sp.
CGGCCCTGGGGCGGGCGGGGGCGCGACCCGCGATCGACGAGCGGGTCCGTTCGTCCAGCGCAGCGCGAGCGCCAGCAGATGCACCTGCCCTGGCCGCCCGCCCGACCGAACCCGCGCCTGCGCGAAGAGGAAGCGGACGCCCTCCCGGCTCGCGACCGACCGCGCCTGGGGTCTAGGTCATGGCCGTGCCTGCAATGGTGCCTGCCAAGGCCGCCCCGATTGCCGAAATCGTGGCGCCCTTCGATTACGCCGCACTGCCCGCCGCCGACGCCGCCGCGCTGCGGGCAGAGGCAAAAAACCTCCGGACCTGTCGCAAGGGGGTGACGGAAGGCATGCTGGCGATTGGCGCCGGGCTGATTCGGGCGAAGGCCCGTCTCGCCCACGGCGATTGGGGGCGATGGCTCGATGCCGAGTTCGGCTACTCGCAGCGCACCGCGCGCCGCTTCATGCTTGCCGCCGCTTGGGCCGAGGGCAAATCGGCCACGGTGGCCGATTTCGACCCAGGCGTGGTGAATCTGCTATCGGCACCTTCGACGCCAGAAGCCGTCGCGCAGGCCGCCCTGGATCGGGCCGCCGCCGGGGAACCGATCTCGGCGGAGATGCTCCGAATTACGATCGCCAATGCCAAGGACGCGAAGCGGCGCGAGGCCGAACTGGCAAAGCTCAAGCCGGCCACGCGGAGATCGCGGGCGCGACGCAAGGAGGAGAATCTGCGCGCGGCCGAGGAATGGCGACAGAAGACCGAGACCGAGAAGGCTAAGGCGGCCGAGGCGGTCGCATTCATCGAGGAACATTTAGGCGAGGATTTTCACGAGTTCCTGCGCCTGCACCAAGACGCGAGCTATCATTTCGACTCGGCTCTGCGCGCCCGCGCGAATGCCTTGCGGGGGCGCCCCTCGACGCCATCCATCCACTGACGGCGGCCACAAATAACGGCCGCCGCAGATGGATCATCCCGACGACATCGAGCGCGAACCAGGCGGCGCACCGCTGACCGACGAGGCGCTCGTCTGCGCGTTGCTGGTGAACATGCCCGTCGAGGGAATGGTGCGCCTCGCTCGCCACTTTAAGCCGCTGGCAATCGGCCGGCATCGCCGGGGCGAGCGCGACGGAAATATCCGAAAGCTCGCCGCATTTTACATCAGCAGTGGTCGCGGACTTGCCGAGGCCCTCCGCCAAGACTGCATGCGATACGCGGGCTCCGCTTGGATCTTCGAGCGCGACCGGCCCGCGCCTGCGGACCCGAAGCGCGCCTTGATGCACCGAGTCTTGTCCCTCAACGGCGGCAAGGCGCCGAGCGACTCGACGATCCTCCGAGCGCTTGTCGGCCTCCCCGTGGCTCAAAATCAGTGCCGGAAATGAGCCAGCGCATCGGCGACCATGGAGTCCTAGATCGATCCCGGAGGACGGCGTGATGTTGAATTTGGCCGGCAAGGTGGTGGCGATGGTGACTCAACGCGACGACGTGGCTTCGCTCAAGGCGAAGATCGAGACCGTATGCGCCGAGGGTCTCACCGCGACCGCCGAGATCGAACGCATCGACGCGGCGATCAAAGCACCCGGAAACCGAGAGGCATTCAAGGATTTGAAGCGCCAGCGGGCCGAGCAGGAAGAGAACGCCGAGTATGCGGCCGGCGAACTGGTCCGGCTCCAAGCGCAGCTCGCCACGGCGAAGGTGCTGCAAGATCAGCGCGCCTTCGCCCGGCACGACAAGGCGATCCGGGCACTCTACCCAAAATTAAGGGCCGCCATGATTGCGGCCGGTCGGGTCCAGGCCGAAGTGATCGCCGCCCGCGAGGCCGCGTGTGCGGAGGTCGGCGAGGGCATCGTCAATTCGCGCATCCCGTTCTTTGCGTATCGGGGCTTGGTGCTCGATGAATTTATCAAGCTGTGGACCGACGATACGGATCGCGTGTTAGCGGCCCCGGTCGCCAAGCCGCGTCCCGTACCAGCCGTCAAGCCCCCCACGCCCCCGCCGATCATCTCGGCGATGACGCCGCATGGCATCAGGCTCGACGAATTGCCGCCCCCGCTACCGCCCAAGCCGGTACGCGAACCAGCACCACCGCCGGCCCAAGGCGAGGTGCGGGTCGTCATCTGCAACGGCAACGTGACCGATACGGCGGGCACGGCCCATGCGACCGGGGCGACCATCAACCTGCGGGCCGAGCAGGCACGGGCCCTGGCGCTCAAGGGCATGGTCGAGATCGTCGCCGTCGAGACCACTGGCACAGGAGCTGAATCATGACTTATGCCCAACTAATAAGATTCGGCACGGTTGGGGGCCAGCCAATCCTGGGCGACTCCTCCTTCATTGATCCGGTCCGCACCGTTCAAGTGAGGCTGCTTGCCGACTACGCCGCCGAGTGCCTTGATTCCTGGCCGACGAGGCCCGGCCTCTGTGGCGGCCCCAAGGTTGATTTTCCCCGCACGTACCCGGCCGGAACGATCCTCGGGCTTTTTAGCTGCGAGAGCGATGCGTTGATTGCGGCCGGCGCCGCCGTCCTGGCGTGAGGAGAGAAAACATGCAGCCCCGCCGTCGATTTTACGCCGCAGCGGCCGAGGCAATCGGCGACCGCGAAGCGGTGCTCGTTGTCAGCACAGAGGACCTTGGTCGCGACGGCGACATCTGGTTGTCGGCCGGCGCCGAGCTGGGGAATTTCCGCAAAAATCCGATCGTCTTATTTTCGCACGACCCTGCCT
>JAXDMU010000560.1:0-7011 GCA_034665905.1 Aliidongia sp.
ATCTTTTAGTGTTTGTATTTTATCTGGCAAGTCTAAAGCAACATGTACATGGGCATGTTTTTGTAAAAGTGCATGGACCATCGCGCAAAAATACGCCGGGCCTTGTTGGGTCCCGTGCATTTCTCCAATTATAAGTATTTTTGTTCGATCAGTTACTGCGATTTCGGTAGAAACTTGATCCGCACATTTTTCAGACGCCAGAGTTCTGTCTGTAATGGCGAGATAACAAAATGCTCCCAGCGCAATTATAGGAAAATAGGATAAAGCTTTGTTAAGTTTCGTCATCTATCTTCTCATGCTGATATTTTACCGAATCAACGTCAATGCAAGGCCCCAAATTGACCTGTGGTTTGACGCACGGGCGTTCAGTGTGCGACCGACATCATCTCTCTATACCTCTTCGGCGCGCAACCTCTATCCGCGCTTTGGGTTCGCGGTTTCCGGCCAGTCCAGCACATAGCGCCGGCCATTGCGCCGCGGATCGGTATCGTCCGAGGCGGAGAAGATCAGCACGCGGCCCTGCTGGGCATAACACCCGCGCCCGGCCTCGATGATCCGCTCGCGCGGTGCATGGGCGGGACCGAGCGGTAGATGCTCTTCATAAAGCGCCAGTATCGCACTGCGATCATCCTCGCTCTGATCGCCCGGTGGTACCCCGTCGGGCAGGATTACGCGAAAGGCCCGGCCGGCCAGTGGTTCGATCGCCGTCGCCGGTACGATGAAACGCTGCGGACCCGGTGCCATGGCGACCGGGCGCTTCGGCCAGCGCAGCGCGTAGCTCCGTCCGTTCACGCGCGGATCGCTGCCGTCCGACGTGGCGAAGAACAGCGTGCGGTCCCAATGCGAATAGCGGCCCGACCCGAGTGTCGCGATGCGCTCGTGCAGGCAATGGCCGAGGCCGAGCGGCACGCCGTCCTCCAGGAATTCGACCGGCGAGGCGGTTGGTGCCGCCGCGGTGTCGCCGGTCGGGATCTTACCGGGCAGGGCGCAGCCATAGAGTTGGCCGCGATCATGGAAGATTTGGGCCATCGGCAGCCGGAATTCGCGCAGATGCGACGGGCATCGGCGAGTGGCGGCGGGCAGGGCAGGGGGTTCGGCATCGAATGCATCAGGCAGGATCAGCCGCGTCTCGGCCGCGACGGTCAGGCGGTTCGAGCGCCATCCGGTATCGTCCGGCTCGGGCGTGGCCTCGCCGGTTCGCCCGCCGATCCAGACCAGGCTTTGCCCGTCGCCCACGGTCAGCGGCCGGTCGGTGTTGAAAAAATTGTCGTATTCCGGCCGGCAGCCGAGCCCGGCGCCGCGCGGCCCGAAGATCCGATCCGCCAGTTCGATCTCGTGGACGACGCGCGGCGCGAAATTCTGCGTCGCCATCAGGGCCGAGAGAGCGTCGCGCACGAAACTGCGCTGGTGCTGCCAGCGGTGGAACAGCACGCCTTGCACCGGCTCGAACGCGAAATTCTCTTCCAGGTCCTCGTTGTTGGGGGTGGAAATGATGATCCGGCCGCCCGGCGCCAACAGCCGGTCGAGCCGCGCCAGCACCGCGGGCAGATCGGCGTCGAGCACATGCTCGATCACCTCGACCAGAAAGATCGTGTCGAACTGCGCTTCGTCGTCATGGCCGATCGTGCCGAGGAAGCCGGGTCGGCCGGCCAGTTTCTCGGCGACACGCGCCGCCCGCTCGGCCGAAGGCTCGTAGACTGCGGTGGGAAATCCCTCCTCCGCCAACAGCGCGGCGAAATCCCCGTCGCCGCCACCGAAATCGAGATGGCGCTCTCCTGGCACCAGATGCCAGCGTACCGCCCGCAACAAATGGCGGCCGCCAAGCCGGCCGAAGGATTGCTGGGCCAGCCCCCGGGTTCGGGCGATTCCGTCCCAGAAGCTGCCGACCAGTTCCGGCGTCCAATCGAGACGGCGCATTGTCATAGTCTATCCTTGTTGCATGGCCCGGTCATGCCGAGCGCGACAGCGGCAGCTTGGTGCCTGACGCGGCGCGCTCCAGCAGCACCTCGCGGCGGAACCGGACCAGCCGGGCCGGCCGCCCGCCGGTGCCGGCGGTCATCTCGCCGGTTTCCTCGACCAGCCCCTGGCTTTCGATAAAACGTCGGAAATTCTGCTTGTGGAGCCGCAGCCCGGCCAGCGCTTCGACCGTGCGCTGCAAGTGCAGCAGCGTGAAGGCCTGCGGCATCAGCTCGAACACCACCGGGCGGTATTTGATCTTGGCGCGCAGCCGGGCGATGCCGGTCGCCAGAATCCGGCGATGATCATGCGCCATGGCCTGGCCGGGCAGCGGCGACTCTGCGGCCAGCGGCCGGTCGCGGGCGGACTCCGGCACCAGCCCGGCCTCGTAGAGCAGTTCGAAGCGCTGCAACACCAGTTCCTCGTTCCAGCTGCGCGTGTCACCGCCGAAGGCGACCGCGACGCGCTGCCGCCGCTGCCGCATTTCTGCCGGAGCGGCGCCGGCCCAAGCGTCAAGGCGTGGCAGTATTATCTCGCCGACCAGGGCGTTCGGTCCGTCGCGCCAATCTTCCCAGGGGAAATAGCGATACCAATTGTGCCAGCCGGCACCGGGCAGCATGGCCACCCGCGCCTCACGTGACAGCGCCAGATAGCTCAGCGAGATCACCCTTTTGTCGGGGCTGGCCACCGCCCGGTCGCGATCGGCGAAGGTATAAAGCTGCTCGACATAGCCGAGCGGCAGCCTCGTCTGCTCCTCGACCCAGGCGCGCAGGCCCAACTCCAGCGTGCGATGGTCGGATTCGAACGGGCCGGAGGGCAGTGCGGCCCCGCCCTCGATCGCCAGCACACGCGGCTCGTCCGCGGTCGCCGCCACGACCACGGCGGAAAGTTCGAGCAGCAGGGCTTCAGGCAGCGCGGCGAGGGCCATGTTTGATCCGGCAATATCGGGTAACGGACCTTAATGCAGATCGAACCGCGAGGAAATCACCCGATCCGGAAATTTACGGCGGGGTTGGTCAGAGCAGCCTTCTGTCACGTCCGCTGAAATGGTGCCACACCGCCAGCACGATGGCCGCTCCGATCGTGGCACCGATGAATCCGACGCTGTGGTCCGGTCGGAACAACCCGATCGCCGTTCCGAGGAAATTCGTGACGACCGCGCCGACGATGCCGAGCAGGGTGGTCAACAGGAAACCCTGCGGATTGTTCGGAGAGGGCGACAAGATACGGGCGATCAGCCCGGCGACGAACCCGATGATGATGACGCCGATGAGGTGAAACATGGGAGATCCTTCCGCCGAGCCACATGATAGACGGATGCTAGCCGAGTCGGGCGGCTCCGCCGAATGACAACGCGTTCATGTCGTCCGGCCGGTCCCGATCGGGCGGAGCGCGTGGCCCGGCCAGAGTTTCGGCAGGCTGCGCTCATATTGCGGCGGATAGGCCGGTACGGCGCCGAGCGCTTGTGCGGCGTGCCAACCCCAATGGGGATCGTCGAGATAGGCGCGGGCCAGTGCCACCATGTCGGCCTTGCCCTCGGTGATGATCGCCTCGGCCTGATGCGGATCGGCGATCATGCCGACGGCGCGCGTCGGCATCCCGGTCTCGGCCTTGATGCGCGCCGCCAGCGGCACCTGATAGCCCGGCCCGACCGGAACATGGATACCGGCGGCGATGCCGCCGCTGGAGGCGCAGACGTAATCGATGCCGATTTCCTTCAGCGCCGCGACGAACGCGATCGTGTCGTCGAGCGACAGCCCGTCCTCCGACCAATCGGTGGCGCTGACCCGGATGCCGAGCACCCGGTCGCGCGGCCAGACGGCGCGCACCGCTGCGGCGACCTCAAGCGGAAAGCGCTGGCGGCGCTCGCGCGAACCGCCATAACCGTCGTCGCGCCGGTTGGCGAGCGGCGACAGGAACGCGTGCAGCAGATAGCCGTGGGCGCCATGCAACTCGATCACATCGAGTCCCAGCCGATCGGCGCGCTCGGCACTCGCCACGAACGCTGCCTTGATGTCGGCCATGCCGCTCGCATCGAGCGCGTCGGGCACCGGCCAATCGGGGCCGAAGGCGAGGGGCGACGGGCCGGCCGGACTCCAGCCGCCGGCCTCGGAAGCGAGCGGGCCGCCGCCTTCCCACGGGCGCTTGACCGAAGCCTTGCGGCCGGCATGGGCAAGCTGGATGCCGATCGCCGGCGTCGTGCCCCAGCGCCGGACGGCGGCGAGAACCCGTGCCAACGCCTGCTCGCAAGCATCGTCGTAGAGGCCCAGATCGGCCGGGCTGATCCGCCCGCGCGGTTCGACCGCCGCCGCTTCGAGCATCAGCAGCCCGGCACCGCCCAGGGCGAGCGAGCCAAGATGGATCAAATGCCAGTCGCTCGCCACCCCGTTCTCGGCGCTGTACTGGCACATCGGCGCGACCACGATACGGTTCGGCAGCGTCAGGCCACCCAGTTCGATCGGCGAGAACAGCGATGGAGTCATACGAAAGCCTCTCTTTCTGCGGGAACATTGCAGCCGAGATGCCAGTTGATCGCGGTCTGCTCAAAACACCCCATTTTATTGCGCGTTTGTCCAAGTCCATTCGTCAATTTGATTATTCTTTGTTAGATCACATTCGGTGTTCGGTTGAAAATTTACTTGTCCGAAATACATTCGATAGGAAGTTGTAGATAGTGGTAGAACGCTTGGGGCAACTATCGCGCATATCCCTCCTAAACTTGGAGAGTTATCTTTAGCAAAAGTAAGTTCTTGCACTTGAGTCGCCGACCACGATGTATTGGTATTTGATATCACTTCATATTCATCTAGCGTGTTGAAGAAATTTTCTACAGGGGTCGTGTAAGAGTTAAAGGAATTGAAAAACAAGTTCCAAGTATTACCAATTTTTACTACATTTGGGTTAAAAATTCCTTGATTTGGACTATTATAGACCACAATTGGTGTCGTGTTTTGTACAATTTTTCGATTCCCATCTATATACGACATGTACAGATGGTTTAGATTCATATCATTTTCAAAATAAAGATGCCATACGGTGCTGGCAGGGTCGCCGGGCTGCGGTTGTCCATTACTTTGGACGACATAAACGGCACTTGATGTGTCCGGCGCAAAATTGGAACCGGGATTAAATGGGACGGGAAGTGACCAATTAATACCGTCACCAGAGACCATGGACCAGATCTGGCTCGGAAATGTCCCAGTTGACAATCCGATGGTAAAGAACATGGTGTATTGAAAGGTATTATTCGCCAAGTTCAAGAACTTTGTGATGGTAGGGTTGTTTGTATGTACCACATTACCGGGTGATGAAACTCCGGCCGACGCTAGCGCCTGATTAAAAATCGTAGGTGACATAACTGTTGTAAAGGAAGATCCCCACGTTACGCCATCAGTGGACGTCTTGTAGTAAATGTCATCATTAACCTGCCCTAATGTTTGCCAGCCACCATACCACATTTTGTAAACGTTGGATTGTTGATCAAACATAACAAAAGGTGCATAAATATTAGATCCCGTGAAAGCAGTAATTTCTTGGCCATTCCACGTATCCGCGTACACTTCGCTAGATAAGTTAAGAATTACAATGATTGCTAATGCAACTCGTTTATACATTTTTCTCTCCTATGGCCGCCTATCGTCCGTTGAGACGGAATAGTGAGGCCGGTAACCCCATAATGGGTCTGCCACCAACGGGGGAATGAAATCGGTATTTCGCTTAAGCGGACACACTCCTCGATCAGTAAAATGTTATGACGGCTGAGTTGCCGGTGTCAATGATTATTCTGGTTTTTTAGTGGGTTGTCCATGTAGCCAAGAGGCCCGCGCGGGCGCGCCCTTCGTGCGCGACGTAGAGAGGGGCAAAAAATAACAACCTTTTCGCGATGTAAAATAATCAGAAATGGATTGATACCACTGGGATAGCTATGATTATAGATTGAAGCTACTACAATGTAGAATGTTATCAAACATTTTTTAATAAAATGGTAATAATTACTTTTTTCGGAGTATCCATACCACTTCGATGCTATTCAGTGTGGCATTTTCTACATCAAAAGCAAAACTTCTGTCACGTTCCACATAAGAGAATAGTTCTAGCATCGCAGAAAAATCCCAAACATGAAAATGAATATTGGAACGTTCCTTTATCATAACCGAGATTTTTTGTGCGTGAGAGTCTCCAGTTAATCCGTCAACGACCCTGACCCATTCGTCGTAATGACCGGCCAATGACCAATCCGGCCCTTCGGTATGATCACGCAGCACATGGTCGAGCGGTGTGATTGCCCGCCCCTTATCAAAGGTAAAACGCTTGTCCGGCAGGGCAAGATAGGCGATGCCATTGGTGCGAAGCACGCGCGAGACGGAGCGTAGCGCCTTCAGCGGATCTTCGACATGTTCCATCACATGGTTGGCGATGATGAAATCCTGGCTGTCGGGGGCGATGCCGTGCATCGTTTCGAGATCGCTCACCAGGTGGGGGGCAGCCACGTTCTTCTCGACCGAGAAAAGCTGCTTGACCCGCTCGACCGGCTGAAAATCGGCGTAGGTGACGGTCGCTTCCGGCGGCAGCGCCAGCGGGAAATCGAGGGCTCCGAACTCGATCCCGGCCCCGCGGATATATCGCTTTGCCAATTCGGTGCGCGTCAGACCGAGGCCGGTGAGGTAGCGCTCGTCGCCATTGGTTGACATGATCGGGGCTGGCGGTGCCGGCGGCGGGTCCAGCATCCGGGCGAACGATTGGCGAAAAGAGAGCAATGAGCGGGCCATGTCACCTGAATTCCGGTATGCGGCTCAGCGCAATCGCTGAAGCAAGCGTTGAAGACGGGAAGGCGGTGGAGCGTCGGGTTGGGGCGCGCCCGGAACGAAGTACCAGCCGGTGCCGGTATGGTGGGGGCGTTTCACCGGCATGTCGGAGCGATGGGTGAGCGCGGTGTAATGCGCGATCATCGAACGCCGTTCGGCGCCGGGGCGGGTCGGCAGCGAACCGCGATGCAGCAGCCTCGCGTGCCAGAACAATACGTCGCCACGATTGCCCAGAAAGCGCTCGAACCGC
>JAXDMU010000561.1:0-3128 GCA_034665905.1 Aliidongia sp.
TGTATTCACCGGTTTCGCCCGCGGCCAAAACGACCTCCCGGGTCGCACCATATTTGCCGAAATACTCGCTCTCGACGCCGGCGATCGCGTTGAGGAGCTTGGCCGACGCGCTGGGGTTCGACCGGAATGCCGAGATCGTGTCCCAAGCCAATGCGACGTGGCCGCGGAAGATCGAGACATTCCGAGTCCCATCGGTTGCAAGCGCCCGCCGCCCGCCGATCATCCCGCCGAGGAACCCGCGCTCCCGTCCGGCATATTCCGCCATCTCGGCGGCCAGATGCCGAATGCTCATCAGCTGCGAAATCGCGACGGACGGCGGACGGGTCAACGCCTCAAGCGTCAGGCGCAATTTGCTGCACGCGACATCGATGAGGTTGGTGATCGCCGGCACAAAGCCCGCCACGATTTCCGCCTGCCGCTCGGTTCGGGGCCGGAGCAGATTTTCATCGACCTTGACACGGAGTGCCGCGAACTCACCAAACACGCGCACGGCCTCGGCTATGTTCATTTCGGCAGATTTCATCGCTGGGATCGAACGCAGATCGGACACGGCTTCGTGGAAGGCACGGTCGGCCGAAGCCCTCATCTCATCGATCTTTACACGGCGGTCAAAGGGAACAACGCCGGGTGAATTCAGTGCCGTGTTGGTCAAGCCACGTTCGACGGCCCATTGTCCGGCACTCTGAATCAGCAACTGCTCCGTGGAATTGACATCAAGAAACGCCCGCGAATCGTGCCGCCGACCCATCGCATCATAAGCGGCAAGTCCGGAGGGCACGATCAAAAGCAACGCCAGCACGGCGATCATCGCCGGCAGGATCGTGCCGATTTTCAGGATGACGCCGTTGCGCCGGCCATCGCCGGCCTGCCCGTCATGGCGTGGCAGACCATGCTGCCCGCCGAAGACTGAACTGGAAATAAGCAATTTGCTAACTCCACGTCACGGGCAGCGCGCCCTATTTTTAGAATGCTTTTAATTCTTAGTTCATATGAATGCCCCAATTGATAAATTTGTCTTAATAATGCGACCACCATGAGGGTGATGCAACCGTACCCAGCTACCCACCGAGCCCGCCGATCAGCAACCTTGCCTCACGCAGCGCCGCGACATCGGTCAACGCCGCGATATGGTCCATCATCTCGCGGACCCAGCCGGCCCGGTCGCGCGACAGCGGCAGATCAGCCTGTCGGGTGCGCGTCAGGATCGAGAGCACGGCCTGATCATGGATCGAGAGTTCGCCGTCCTGGCCTGTCGCCTCGCGGCGCAGCAGCATCCCGGCGAAGCTGTCGAGCAGCACGGTCAATGTCTTGTTGGCGATCAGCACGGTCTCGGCCCGTCCGTCGCCGCGATAGATCTTGCGCCGGCTGACCGATTGGATGAGTTCGGTCTGCGTCCGGTGGCACGACAGGTCGAGCAGCGGCGGCACGTCTTCGCCTTCAAGCATCCGGTCGTGCAAATCGCACCAGACCGCAATGGTATCGGCGATCAGCGTCGAGATCGCCCGCGCGCGCAGATATGTCAGCTTCCGTTCGGCACCGTGCAGGCTGCGATATTCTTCGAGCGCGATATCGGCGAGCGGTGCCAGCAATTCCTCGCCCTCGGCAAAGCTCAGCGCGCCGACCTGAACCGCATCCTCGATATCGACGATCAGATAGCAGATATCGTCAGCCGCCTCGGTCAGATGCGCCAGCGGATGGCGGCACCAATGCAGCGGCGCCTTTTCGATCAGGCCCAAGGCCGAAGCGACGTCCCGAAACAGCGCGATCTCGCTGGAAAAAATACCGTACTTCATTGGCTTCGGCCGATGCTCCGGTGCCAGACCGCCCGACCAGGGATATTTGGAAAAGGCGCCCAGCGTGGCGCAGGTCAGTTGCAGCCCGCCATCGGCATGCCAACCTTCGAGCCGGGTCAGCAGCCGGAAGCCGAAGGCGTTGCCGTCGAACCGGGTCAGTTCATGGCCAAATTCCGGTGGCAATCCCGCCAAGATCCGCTGACCCATCGGGCTTTCGGCCCACCAGACCGAAATCGCCTGCTCCGCCTCGTGGCTGAACGGCGTCTGGCCGATATCATGCGAAATCGCCGCCCCGGAGACGATATGCCCGACATCGGCCGCGGCGACGCCCTCGGCCAGTCCGCGCTCGATCAGATAGCGGCCGGCGAGTTGCCCCAGGCTGCGGCCGACCCGCGACGCTTCCAGCGAATGGGTTAGCCGGTTGCGCACGAAATCACCCGGCTGATCAGAGCCGAGCGATGGCCCATGGACCTGCATCTTGGATTGGAGCCGGCGAAAGGCGCTGCAAAACACGAATCGATCGACATCGATTTCATAGGGCGAGCGGTGATCGTCGGTGCGGCGCGGCTCGCTGCGGCCCAGACGCGTGGTTGATAGCAACTCCCGCCAGCGCATCGTCATCCGGTCATCTTCCTGTTGTGCAGGGCCGCCCTTCGGCGCTTTAAGCTTGGCCGGCACGGCCAAGCGTCCTACATATAAGCGACGGGTATATCGGGCGAAACCCCGTGCGGAGGCAAGAGATGGCGGATGGCGGCGGCGCCGAGGGCGCGAGGCAACTTCTGATCAGCGCGAGTGCGGCGCAGCGGGTCGCCATGATCGCGGCCGCCGAGCCGGCGGGAACTTTCCTGCGGATTTCGGTCTCGGGCGGCGGCTGTTCGGGATTCCAATATAATTTCGCGCTGGAACAGGCGCGCCACGACGATGATCACAGCTTCAAGCGCGACGGCGCCGAAATCGTGGTTGACGAGACCTCGCTCGATCTGGTCGGCGGGGCCGAACTGGATTTCGTCGAGGATCTGGCCGGCGCGTTCTTCCAGATGCGCAACCCCAATGCCAGTTCGTCCTGCGGCTGCGGGAATTCGTTCTCGATCTGAAAAATTTCAGACGCCGGACCTCTTGCGGAAATCAAGCCTATGAAGATCGCCACCTGGAACGTCAATTCGGTCAAGGCGCGGCTGCCCAATGTCCTGGCCTGGCTCGACAGCGCGAAGCCGGATGTCGTCTGTCTTCAGGAAATCAAATGCCAGACTGCCGATTTTCCCGAGTTAGAGTTCCGCGCGGCCGGTTATCACGCCGTGGTTCAGGGTCAGAAGAGCTACAATGGCGTGGCGATCC
>JAXDMU010000562.1:0-3812 GCA_034665905.1 Aliidongia sp.
CGATCAGCCTTACTCCGCCATCTATCATGACTGGTCGGATGACCCCTATGGCGGCGGTTGGCATGAATGGAAGGCGGGCATCCGGTACAACCAGCTCATGCCCAAGATCCGCCAACCGATCGCCGACGAAGCCGTCTACATTTGCGGCGAGGCGTACTCCAACAATCAGGGCTGGGTCGAGGGCTGTCTGCAAACCGCCGAACATGTTCTACGCGATAAGTTTCGTCTCGACTGGCCGGAATATCTGACCGGACTGGCCCCAAAAGAGATATTGGGGCCGTAGCGCGATCGCGCGCGCCGTCACTAATTCCTTCCGAAACTCCTGGGTCCCGACATGCCACAGCCTCTTCGCCATTTTAGCGTCAGCGCCGACTTCACCATCAGCGACTATTTGATCGTCCGTCTCCACGAGATGGGACTTCGGGAGATTTTCACCGTGCCCGGCGATTATGTCGCCGGCTGGTTCGATTACATCGACGACAAGACCCGCAATATTGGTTCGCAGATCGATCGCATCGGCTGCCGGTCGGAACTGGAGGCCGGATATGCTGCCGACGCCTATGCCCGTTTGCGCGGGGTCGGCGCCGCCGCCGTCACCTATGGCGTCGGCGCCTTCTCGCTGATCAATCCCGTCGCCGGCTCCTATGTCGAGCGGTTGCCGGTGGTGGCTATTTCGGGCAGTCCGGGTACCAGACCTACCGATCGGCCTTTTGCGTGCAAAAACAAAATTCTCCTGCACCATGCTACTGGAAATTATGAAGCCGACCGGGACGCGTATCGCGCTATCACGGTGTCGGCCGAGATCATCCGCGATGCCGCAACCGCGCCCGTCCTGATCGACCATGCCCTGGGCTTGGCGCTGGCCCATAAGAGGCCCGTCTATTTGGAGATTTGGCGCAATTTGTGGGACGCGCCTTGCGCCAGGCCGGCCGGCCCGTTGCCCGTACCCGCCCTGGCGGCCGACGAGGCAGCGATCGATGCGGCGGCCAAGGCCGCTGCATCCCGCATTCGCGCCGCCGGCAAGCCCTTGTTTTGGGCCGGCATCGAGGTGCAGCGCTTCAGTCTTCAGCAGCAATTTGCCGGTTTGCTGACGCAGACGGGCCTGCCGTACGTCACGAGCCTACTGGCCAAGAGTGTGCTGGCGGAAACGACGCCCGGCTTCATTGGCACCTATACCGGCCCCTCGTCCAATTATACGACCTACCAAACGGTGGAAGATGCGGATTTGCTGGTGGTGACGGGCGACCTGATCACCGACGATTACGAAGGAATCGTCGGAACGGATTTCGCTGATATGATCGTGGCCTATGACAATAACGTGCGGATCGGCTCCGCCAATTATCACCGCGTGCCGCTCGATAAATTCCTCGCGGCCTTGGCCGCGGCGCTCGAAGGACAGTCGGCGCGGGAACCATGGGCGGTGAAAGGACCGGCGATCATCGATCCGGACTATCGGCCTTTCCCGCCGGCCCTCGTTACCTATGCACGCTTTTTTCAGCGCATGATGAATTGGCTCGATGCGGATATGACCCTGGTGCCGGATGAAAGCAGCAGCATGTATGTCAGTTGCAACATCCCGGTGAACCGGGCGAATGGCTTCGTGTCTCAGGCCGCTTGGGGCTCCATCGGTTATGCCTCGCCCGCAGGCTTCGGTCTTTCGATGGCCGACAAGGATTTCCGTCCCGTGGTATTCGCTGGCGACGGTGGCTTCCAGATGGTGGCCCAGACGATATCCAGCATGGTCCATTACGGCCGAAATCCCATCGTCTTCATCATGGAAAATGCCATTTACGGTATCGAGCAGGCGTTGACGAATGAAAAAGCCTATACGGAAGACGAACCCTTCAATGCCTATAATAAAATTCCCCAATGGGATTATGCCGGATTCGGCCGGGCTTTGGGGGCGAAAGCGGCACGGGCCGAATTGCTGACGGAACTGGACACGATCCTCGCCGCCGCCAAAGCGGACAGGGAACATCCGTGGGTGATCCAGATCGTGCTGCCGGCACGCGACATTCCTTCCGAAATCTTGCGGCTGGCATCCAACTCCCCACCGAAGCCCGGAGAATAGCCGCCCAGCCAGGGCCTATCCGACCCGCAAAACCCATGCGTTGACAGTACCTCAGCGGGTTTCTAGGGTTGTCGACTCGCCCTTGGTTCCTCACGGGCATTTCTGCATGGGATTCTGGCATCGTGCCGAGCATAGACCGCCTCGTCATCGCGTTGGCCCAGCTCAATCCGACCGTTGGCGATATCAGCGGCAATGTCGCAAAGCTCCGCCGGGCGCGCGCCACCGCTCAGGCGCAAGGCGCCGATCTGCTGGTGAGTACTGAGCTGTTCATTTCGGGCTATCCGCCGGAGGATCTGGTGTTGAAACCGGCCTTTCTCGACGCCTGCGAAGTGGCGGTGCGGGATCTGGCGGCCGATACCGCCGATGGCGGCCCGGCTTTGCTGGTCGGCGCCCCGTGGCGCGAGCAGGGCAAGCTCCATAACGCGGCCTTGCTGCTCGATCGTGGCGAGATCCGGGCGATGCGCTTCAAGCATGATCTGCCCAATTACGGGGTCTTCGACGAAGTTCGCGTGTTCAAGTCTGGGGCCTTGCCGGGGCCGATCGCCTTCCGTGGCGTGCGTCTGGGCGTCATGATCTGCGAGGATATGTGGCGGCCGGACGTGACGGAGACCCTCGAAGAGTCCGGCGCACAGATGCTCGTCGTGCTGAACGGCTCGCCCTTCGAGAGCGACAAGCAGGATGAACGCCTGCAATTGGCCGTGGCGCGGGTCACGGAAAGCGGACTGCCGCTGCTCTACGTCAACCAGATCTGCGGCCAGGACGAGTTGGTGTTCGATGGCGGCTCGTTTGCCCTCGACCGCGCTTGCCATCTGCGGCTGCAAGCGCCGAACTTTGCCGAGGCGGTGGTTTCGACCGTGTGGACGTTGGGGCCGGACGACCGATGGACGATCGAGCCCGGCCTGCTCGTGCCGCCGGCCGAAGGGCTTGAGGCGATTTACCAGGCGCTAGTGCTGGGCTTGCGCGATTATGTCGCCAAGAATCGCTTCGGCGGCGTCGTGCTCGGCCTTTCCGGCGGCATCGATTCCGCGCTGTGCGCCGCGCTGGCGGCCGATGCGCTCGGGCCCGACAAGGTCCATTGCGTGATGATGCCGTCGCGTTATACCTCGCAGGACAGTCTGGACGATGCGGCCGAGACCGCGCGCCTCATCGGCGTCGAATTGCGCGAGATCGGCATCGAGCCGGCGGTCGCGGCCTTTGGCGGCATGCTGGCCGACGCCTTCCGGGACACTGTGCCCGACATCACCGAAGAGAATCTGCAATCGCGCGTCCGCGGTATCAGCTTGATGGCGCTGTCGAACAAATTCGGCTGGATGGTGCTGTCGACCGGCAACAAATCCGAAATGTCGGTCGGCTATGCGACGCTTTATGGCGACATGTGCGGCGGCTTCGCCGTGCTCAAGGATATCTATAAGACCACGGTCTTCGCGCTTTCGCGCTGGCGCAACGAGCATTTTCCGGCGGGAACCCTCGGCCCGGCCGGGCAAATAATGCCCGAGCGCGTGATTACCAAACCGCCCACCGCCGAATTGAAGCCCGACCAGACCGATCAGGATACGCTGCCGCCCTATGCCGTGCTCGACGACATTTTGGAAAGCCTGATCGAGCACGAGCTTACGGCCGACGAGATCGTGGAGCGCGGCCATGAGCGCGCCACCGTTCTGGCGGTGTGGAAGATGCTCGATCGAGCCGAGTATAAGAGGCGGCAGGCACCGCCCGGGGTCAAGACGACGCGCCGGGCCTT
>JAXDMU010000563.1:0-8212 GCA_034665905.1 Aliidongia sp.
ATCGAATCTTAGAATCATGGTTACAACGTCATGTCAACCACATACTCGCCCAAACCCAAACCAAAACCAAAACCCAAACCCGGTCACCACACCACCAGCCTCAGATGGGGTGAGCAGTTACCCCTAACCTCATCGTTTAGCCAATTCCGGCCATATCGCTGGCAAGTTTTTTGACAAAATCCTTGTCCTTTTGAAAAACACCATCAACGTCGCGCGTGTTCACTCGGTAATTCAGCGCCCGCATTGCCGAGCCGCCATATATTGCGATCTTGATTGTCCAGCCGGCAGCGTAGGATCGGTGGCCAAGTTCGATGAGTGCCGCCTTCAGTGTCCCCTGATCAAATATCTGTGTTCCAGCCATCCCAACCTTGTCGAATTCCCATTTCTCATTTTGGTCCGAAAAGGTCGATCGTGCCGGGGCTGTCTACGCCGATTTCAAGTTGGGGGCGGGCCGACGATTTTCGTACCTTCCGCAACATCTTGACAGCACGCGCGCCGCGAGACACCGTCCGCCATAACGACCAAGGCCGCGTGTACGGCCAATTCGGGAGAAAGCCGCCATGGATCTGCGATTTAGCGCCGAGGAACTCGGTTTTGCCGAAGAAGTTCGCACCTGGGTGCGTGCCACTCTGGCGCCTGCGACGCGGGACAAGGTGCTGAACGCCAAGCGTCTGTCGAAGCAGGATTATCTCGATTGGCACGCAGCATTGAACGCGCGCGGCTGGATCGTGCCGGCCTGGCCCGAGGAACATGGCGGCACCGGCTGGAGTGCGATCCAGAAGCATCTGTTCGACGAGGTGATGGCCGAGGAGGGTGCCCCCGAGATTCCGGCCTTCAGCGTCAAGATGATCGGCCCGGTGCTGATCGCCTTTGCCGATGACGTGCAGAAGGCGCATTATCTGCCGCGCATCCGCAGCGGCGAGGATTGGTGGTGCCAGGGCTTTTCCGAGCCGGGCTCCGGCTCGGATCTCGCCTCGCTTCGCACCAAGGCGGTGCTCGACGGCGACCATTGGGTGGTGAACGGCCAGAAGACCTGGACGACAATGGCGCAATATGCCGACATGATCTTCTGTCTGGTGCGCACCGATCCGGCGGCGAAGAAGCAGATGGGCATCTCGATGCTGCTGATCGACATGAAATCGCCGGGCGTTACGGTGCGGCCGATTATCACCATCGACGGCGCACACGAGGTCAACGAGGTGTTCTTCGACGATGTCCGCGTGCCGGCCGCCAATTTGGTCGGCACGGTCAACAAGGGCTGGGATTACGCCAAATTCCTGCTGTCGCACGAGCGCACCGGCATCGCGCGGGTCGGCCGTTCCAAGCGCGAGTTGTTGCGCCTGAAGCGGATCGCGGCCGAGGAATTGTCGGATGGCGTGCCGCTGATCGAGATCCCATCCTTCCGCGAGAAGATCGCCAGCGTCGAAATCGATCTGATGGCGCTGGAAATCAGCGGCATGCGCCTCCTGGCCGCCGCCCAAAGCGGCAAGGCACCAGGCGCCGAAGCCAACATGCTGAAGATCAAGGGTTCCGAGATCCAGCAGCGCCTGACCGAGTTGATGATGGAGGCGGTCGGCCCCTACGCGCTGCCTTTCAACCCCGAAGCGCGCGATCTGCATTGGAACGGCGCGCCGATCGGGCCGGACTACGCCGCCTCGCTGGCGCCGGATTACTTCAACTATCGCAAGACGACGATCTATGGCGGGTCGAACGAGATCCAGCGCAACATCCTGGCCAAGGCCAAGCTGGGGCTTTGAGGGAGGCAGGCTCATGAATTTCGATCTGACCGACACGCAGCGCATGCTGCAAGACACCGCCACCCGCCTGATCCGCGAACGCTATAGCTTCGAGGAGCGCAACCGCATCCTCGCGAGCCCGGAAGGCTTCTCGCGCGAGATGTGGGCGCTGTTCGCCGAACTGGGGCTGCTCGGCATCGAGATCGCCGAGGAATATGGCGGGATCGGCGGCGATTTCCAGGGTCTCGCCATCGTGCTCGACGCGTTTGGCCATGGGCTGGTGGTCGAGCCGTTCATCCCGACGGTGGTACTGGGCGCCGGTCTGGTCAGCGCCATCGGCACGGCCGACCAGAAGGACGAGATTTTGCCCAAGGTCGCGGCCGGGCAATGGTTCATGGCGCTGGCCCATGGCGAGGCGAAATCGCGCTACAGCCTGGCCCATGTCGAGACCACGGCGCCGCGTTCCGACGATGGCTATATCCTGACCGGTGCCAAATCGGTCGTGCTGGGCGGCGATTGCGCCGATGTCTTCATCGTCTCCGCCCGCACATCGGGTGCCGCGACCGATCCCGCCGGCATTTCGCTGTTCCTGGTCGAGCGCGGCTCGCCCGGCCTGGAGATTCGCAGCTACGCCAATGTCGATGGCACCCGCGCCGCCGAGGTGACGCTGGACGGTGTCCATGTCCGCGCCGCGCAATTGCTTGGCACCGAGGGCGATGCCTATGGCCTGATCGAACACGCGTTCGATCGCGGCACCGCGGCGCTTTGTGCCGAGGCGATCGGCGTGATGGCGGCGCTCAACGACATCACGCTCGATTACCTCAAGACCCGGACCCAGTTCGGCGTGCCGATCGGCTCGTTCCAGGTGCTTCAGCACCGGTTGGTCGATCTGTTCGTGGCGCAGGAGCAGGCGGCTTCGCTGGCGATTCTCGCGGCCGACCGGGCCAATTCAGCCGACAGCGCCGATCGCCGCCGTGCCGTCTCGGCCGCCAAGGTGCTGGCCGGCCGCAGCGGCCGGCTGGTCGGGCAAGAATCGATCCAGATGCATGGCGGCATCGGCCTGACCAAGGAGTATAATGCCGGCCATTATTTCAAGCGGCTCACCATCATCGACCGGACCTTCGGCGACACCGACTATCATCTGACGCGCTTCGCGGCTCTCTGACCGATGTCCCCGTTGATGATCGACATTGACGGTGCCACGCTCGAAGCCATTCACGTCGCGGCACCACCGGGGGCACCTACCCTCGTCTTCCTGCACGGCGCACTCGGTTCCGTCGCGGCGTGGCGGGATTTTCCGCCGACGATGGCCGCCGCCCTCGGCGTCGGCTGGATGGCCTATTCGCGCCGGGGCCATGGCCGTTCCAGCCCGCTCGATCCGCCGCGCGACACGATCTATCTCGACCGCGAAGCGATCGATGTGTTGCCGGCGCTGCTGGAACGGCTCGGCATTGTTCGACCGATCCTGTTCGGCCAGGGTGATGGCTCCGCGATCGCCCTCATCCATGCTGCCGGGGCGGGAGAGCCGGTCGAGGCGGTGATCGTCGAATCGCCGCTTGTGTTCATCGAGGAGAAGATGCCGGCCGGGATCCGCGCGCTCGGCCGGCCGGCGCATCTCGGTGAATTGCATGATCGGCCCGACGGGGTCTTCGACGCCTGGCATTCGATCTGGCTGTCGCCGGAATTCCGCGATTGGAGCATCGCGCACCGGCTGCCGGCGATCATCGCGCCGGTGCTGGCGATCCAAGGCAAGGACAATCCCTATGCCAGCGTGCGGCAGATCGAAGCGATTTCGGCGGCTTCCGGCGGGCGGGTCGAGACGCTGGTTCTTGAGGGGGTCGGCTCTGCGCCGCATGACGAGGCACCGATTTCCGTGATCGAGGCGGCACGGACCTTCATCGCCAGCCTGTGATGTTCAGCAAACAGGCCGGGCCTGCGGTCACGGCGGCTGCGATACCGCGCCGCCCGGATTAGCATGAGCGACGTTTCGAGGAACCGCCATGACAATCGCCGATCCCTTCGCCCCGAGCCGGACCACAACCATGCTGCGCGGCTTTTGCGAGCGCTGTCCAAAGTGCGGCAAGGGTGCGCTGTTTCGGGCGTACCTCAAGCTCTACGACCGATGCACCGGCTGCGACGAGCCGCTCGGCCATATCCGCGCCGATGATCTGCCGGCCTATCTGACGGTCCTGGTGGTCGGCCATGTCGTGGTGCCGGTGCTGCTCTGGGCCGAGCGTTTCAATTATTCGACCGGCCTCGAACTGGCGGTGGCCGTGCCGGTCTCCGTGGCGCTGATCCTGGCCTTGCTGCCGCGCTTCAAGGGGGCGGCGGTCGGGCTGCTCTGGTCGTTGGCCCAAAAGAAGGCGCTGGCCTGAGCCGCGGATCGAGGCCATGAGGGGATGACCACCCACTCTGAAAATTCCCTTCACCCGATTGATCCGACCTCCCGGCAATCTTGTGCCACTCCCATGCCGCAACATGGTAAACTGCTCGACATGAGCGCCATCGTCCATACCCCCATGACGGTGCCTGAATTCCTCGATTGGGAGGAACGCCAGCCGCTCAGGTACGAATTCGACGGCATCCGGCCCATGGCCATGTCGGGTGGGACGACGGCGCATGCCCGGATTCAGCGCAATCTGACCATCGCCGTTGGCAGCCGGCTGATCGGCAAACCCTGCGAGTTCTTCGGCAGCGATATCAAGATCGAAGTCGCGGGCCGGATTCGCTACCCGGATGGTTTTGTCCTGTGCTCAAATCCCGCCGGCGACGTCACCGTCCATCACGATCCTATTGTCATTTTCGAGATCCTCAGCGGCAGCACGGCCGGCACCGACGTGATCACGAAGAACCGCGAATACGCCGCCACGCAATCGGTCCGGCGCTACGTCATCCTCGCGCAGGACAGTATAGCCGGAACGATGTTCGAGCGGATCGGCGATGATTGGGTCGGCCACGTCGTGGATGCCGACACGATCCTCAAGATGCCGGAGATTGGTATCGAGGTCCCGCTCATCGAATTCTACGCGGGCATCGATCTGCCGATCGCGGGCGCCTGACCGCGCCGGGAACGCCTCTCTGTCGACCCGCCGCTACTCCGCCGGATTCCGCCCCGCGACCAGCTTGTGCGCTTCGGTCACCTGCCACACCACCAGACCCGGCACGAACACGATCACGTCGCGGATGCGCCGGGTGATCGCGACGGCGAGGGCGATCTGCGGATCGAGGCCGAGCATGGTGCCGACCAGTAGGAAGGCGCCTTCCTGGATGCCGATGGCGCCGGGCACGACGAAGGCGGCGGAGCTGACCGCCTGGGCCACGGCCTCAAGCAGGAACGCGTCGTAGAGATCGATCGGATGGCCGAGAAAATTCAGCGCCAGCCAGATCTCGCCGGTCCCCAGCGTCCAGCCTGCGAGCTGCCACCATACGCCGCCGGTCACGCGGGTGAGCCGGCGATAGATCAGCCGCAGCACCCGGTCGAGTCGCGCGGCATTGCCGACCAGTTCGGACCAACGCTCGCCGAACAGCGCGCCGACCAGCCGTGCCCCCAAATTGACGATGCCGATGCGCTGAATCGCGAACATCGCGCCGACCAGCGGCAGGAACACCATCAGACCGCCGATGACACGCCAGACCTCGGCGGTATCGTCGATCCGCAGCAGCAGCAGGACCAGCCCGGCAATGGTAAAGACGAACTGGCTGACCATCGACAGCGTGATGTCGGCAATCAGGCTGGCTGCGACCGGGGCCGGGCGAAAGCCCAGGCGCGTCAGCATGCGATACGACACGACCTCGCCGCCGATTCGCGCTACGGGCAGCAAGCCATTGACCGATTCGCGGACCCACACCGCGTAGAACATCCGCGCCAGCGACGGTCGCGGCCCGGCGACGAACAGCAGCCGCCAGGCGGCCGCGTTCGCGGCCATCGGGACGATATGAAAGAGGCTCGCCCAGAGTAGCCCGATACCCGCTTCGGCAACGACCGTGCCGACCTGTCCCGCGCCCTGATAGATCAGCAGCCCGGTGAAGAGCGCGACGCCGAGCAGTCCCATGATGCTGGCGAGGCGGATCATGCGGCTTCCCTGGCCAGCGCGGTATAGCTGGTGCGTGCGATACCGGCCTGTGCCAACGCCCGATCGATGCGCGGGCTGAGCAACGCCTCGAATTCCTCGCGATGGCGATAGCTCGGCATGGTTCGGGCGAGGCGCGGGGTCAGTTCGCGGGCGGGATGGAAATAAAGTTCGCTCACGCCGTCCGGCAGATGCGGGATCAGGCGCAGCACGCGCTCCTCGGTCATCGCACCCGACCACGCCAGACCGAAGACCTGATCATTCGTGACCAGGCCAGCATGGCGTAATTTCCAACGTAGCTGTCGGGTCCAGAGGCGGAGCGCCGCATCGCCGAAGCCGCCCGGCCGCCGGCCCGGTTCGGCCGCCGCCACCGGTGCCGTGGGTTCGACCGGCAGCCGCATCGCCTTCAGCCCGAACTCGCGGCCGATGCGGATGATGAGCGACGCGACGGTCGGATGCAGATGGATGTGCTTGTGGGTATTGGCATGGTCGAGCGGCAGGCCGGTGCGGGCGAATGCGGTGAATTGCGCGCGGATCTCGCGCGCCAATTGCCGACGAACGCCCGGCCGAAAGAAAAACCTGAAGCCCGCCGTGACCATATCGCTGGGAAACCGCCCTTCCGCATCGACCAGGTCGGGGATTTCCTCCGGCGGTAAGACCGGTGTGCCCTCGACCAGCACAATATGCAACCCGACCTTCAGGCCCGGCAGCCCCCGCGCCCGAATGACGGCATCCGCCGCATCCGGTTCGCCCATCATCAGGCTGGCGCTCGACAAAAGCCCATCGCGATGCGCCGCCTCGACAGCATCATTGACCGCGCCGTCGAGACCGAAATCATCCGCCGAAAAGATGACCCGTTTCAGCTTGCGACCTGATGACGCTCGCGCAGGAACTGGAAGAATTCGACACCTTCCCGGAGCCGGCGTTTCATCATTTCCGGGCTCATGATCATCTCGCCGACCAGCGAGGCGATCTTGCCCGTGCGGAAGTAGAATTTCTTGTAGAACACTTCAACCGAATCGAAGATTTCGGTGTGTGACAGATGCGGATAATGCAGCGGTGCCACCTGTACGCCATGCTCGTCGATCAGTTCGGCATGCTCAATATCAAGCCAGCCATTTTCGACGGCCTGCTTGAACAGGAAGGTGCCGGGATAGGGAGCCGCCAGCGAGACCTGGATGGTGTGGGGATTGATCTCGGTCGCGAACTTGATCGTTTCCCGGATCGTCTCGGTCGTCTCGCCGGGCAGGCCCAGGATGAAGGTGCCGTGAATCGTGATGCCGAGCTGGTGGCAATCCTTGGTGAATTGCCGGGCGACCTCAATCCGCATGCCCTTTTTGATGTTGTGCAGGATCTGCTGATTGCCCGACTCGTAGCCGACCAGCAGGAGCCGCAGCCCGTTTTCCTTCAACACCTTCAGCGTGTCGAACGGCACATTGGCCTTGGCGTTGCACGACCAGGTGACGCCGAGCTTGCCCAGTTCGCGCGCGATCGCTTCAGCGCGCGGCAGGTCGTCGGTAAACGTGTCGTCGTCGAAGAAGAATTCCTTCACTTGCGGGAAATTCTCTTTGGCCTGACGGATCTCGGCAATGACATGCTCGACGGAGCGCGTGCGATAGCGATGGCCTCCGACGGTCTGGGGCCACAGGCAGAAGGTGCAGCGCGACTTGCAGCCGCGGCCGGTATAGATCGAGATATAGGGATGCTTCAGATAGCCGATGAAGTAATCTTCGATCCGCAGATTGTCTTTATAAACATTCGTGACGAACGGTAGCTGATCCATATCTTCGAGGATCGTCCGATCGCGATTATGCGCCACAGTGCCGTCGGCCCGGCGATAGCTGATGCCGTCGATCTCGGCCCAGTTCTTGCCCTCCGCTATATCGCGGATGGTGAAATCGAATTCTTCGCGCGCGACGAAATCCACCGCCGGGGCGCCTTCCAGACTCTTTTGTGGCTCGACGGCGACCTTGGCTCCGACGAAGCCGATCTTGACCGCGGGATTGGCGTCCTTGAGCGCGCGCGCCACCTGAACATCCGAGGCGAAGGACGGCGTCGAGGTGTGCATGACGATCAGGTCGTAATCCTTGGCCATCGGCACGACGTCGGCCAGCTTCAGCCGGGCCGGCGGCGCGTCGATCAGTCTGGAGCCGGGGATCAGGGCGGCGGGTTGCGCCAGCCAGGTCGGAAACCAAAAAGACTTGATCTCGCGCCGTGCCTGATACCGGGATCCCGCGCCCCCGTCGAACCCTTCGAAAGACGGTGCCTGGAGGAACAGGGTCTTCATCATGACGAGGGATCTCCTTCGAAAGTCAGCTCGCCGCTCTGGCCGATCTGGAAATGGCTGTCGCGCCAAGTGACCCGCTGCCCCAGAAAGCTGGTCACAAAGAGAGCGAAAGACAAGGC
>JAXDMU010000564.1:0-3544 GCA_034665905.1 Aliidongia sp.
ATTGTTCAACGCCTTCCATGCCGGCGTCACCGGCGGCGAGGCCCCGCCCCTGCCCGAAACTCTCGAAGAGGATTTCGAGCGGCTGGCCCCGCTTGAAGGCGTCAAAGCCTATCCGGCCCGGGTCAAATGCGCGACGCTCGCCTGGCACGCGGTCGAGGCCGCGCTCAAATCCGGCGGCAAGCCGGCCGAACCGGTCAAGACGGAGTAGCGCCGGTGACCAAGGACGACGACAAGACCCTGTTCGATTTCCTGCCCGGACGACCTGCGGCGGCCGAAGACGACCCGTCTGAAGCACCTACCGCCGATGACGGCGACGCGGCGTTGAAAGACGCGGTGCTGGGTTCGCTCAGGACCGTCTACGATCCGGAAATTCCGGTCAACCTAGTCGATCTCGGTTTGATCTACGATCTTTGCGTCGATGCCGCCGGCAAGGTCTTCATCGGCATGACCCTGACCAGCCCCGGCTGCCCGGTCGCCGGCACGCTACCCGGCGAAGTCGAGAAGGCGGTACGCGGCGTCGCGGGCGTCAGCGACGTGCGAGTCAAGCTGGTCTGGACGCCGCCCTGGCATCAGGATCTGATGACCGAGGAAGCGAAGCTGGAACTGGGGCTGCTGTAGCGAAGGTTTCGAGCGGCGCGCACGCCGCTCGTGGACGAAGCGTTCGGCGCTACCAAAAGGTTCCATCGCCAACACGCTGTTCCGCACGGTGTCAAACCATCCATGCGACAATCGCCCACGTCCCGGCATCCATCACGACATAATCGGAACGTGCCGTTACTCTTGCGCGGCTCCAGGCTCCGGAACGACTCGCGGAGCGGACATCAAGAAAGATTATCTACATCGATTGACTCCATCATAAATATAAACGACGATCAAGAGTGCATTTAATACGAGAACCAAAACTGGGAGAATGTGACATGGATATCAAATCCTTGACCGTCCCTTCGTTGAGCGACCCGTTGGCGACGATACTGCCGACGGATATTTACTTGATCCTCCAGGACAAACTTAACCCACACGTCCCTCTGGTTGACGCGCTGAAGCAAGTCGTCGCTCTGGCGTCGCCCGAACAACACGCCCTCATGGCTACCCGGGCGAAAATGGTGAGTGGTTTGAGCGGTGCCGTCATCGCCGCTCTTAACGCCGGACAACGCTGATCCGGCTCGCGTCACCGATCCTCGGCCTTTCTGTCTCGCGCCGCCGCCAACACGAGACAGAAAGGCACTCTGGTAGCCAAGCCGCGCCCCGCTAGCTGCGTCTCGAAGCACAAAAGATATTGATAAATATCGGAAATTTTCCCGGTCTTCGTCGGACCGGTTGCGTTCGGCGGCGTCGATCGGGTAAGCGGAAAACAAGCTATAAGTTTATCATAGTAACTGCATTATATTATACGATGTAATGTGAAGGATAAATCCAGGAATGTCCCACATGAAACGCGAGTGACGCCCGTACCGGAAATCTCACCCAAGCACGGTGGCATAGGTCATGACCAGGTAAAGGATCGCCTTGTCCGGGCCGGTATTGCGGTAACTGTGCGGCACATCGGCCTGGAAATAGATCGAATCGCCGCACAATAGCCGGCCGCATTCGGTACCGGCGATGATTTCAACCTCGCCCTGGGACACCGTCAGATTTTCCGTCGTCCCCGGCGCATGCGGATCGGCAAGTTCAAGTGCTCCGGGCGCCAGGGTCAGTTCGTAAAACTCCACGCGTCGTTCGCTGTCATAGGGAAAGAGCGCGCGCGAAACGAAGCCACCATCGTGCGACGCCAGCACCTTGGACCGGTCGGCCCGCAGCACGGTCATGGCGCCAGCCTTGCTCCCACCCATCAAGGTCGAGAACGGCACGTCGAGCGCCCGCGCGAGCTTCCACAGCAGCCTGATCGTCGGCATCGAGCGGCCCGCTTCGATCTGGCCGATCATGGCACGGCTGACGCCGGCCAGCCGTGCCAACGCGTCGAGCGATAGGGCGCGCCCGGTACGCAGCCGTTTCAGATTTGGCCCGATCATGCGGCCGGGATCGTCGAGTTCCGGTGCGGCGGCTGCCGGATCGATCGGCCCCATGGTCGCGCTCGCCCGACACTCAGGGATGAGCGGCGATCACGCCCTTCAGCACGGGATAAATCTCGTTCGCCCAGCGTCGGCCATTGAAGACACCGTAATGGCCGACGTCCTTTTGCACGTGCTGGAACTTCATCCCGGCCGGCAGCCCGCTCAGCAAACCATGGGCCGCCGAGGTCTGCCCGACCGCGCAGATATCGTCGTTTTCACCTTCGATAGTGAGCAAGGCGGTGTTTTCGATCGCCGTGGGCTCGACCAGCCGGCCGCGGTGGTGCAGCGTGCCCAGCGGCAGGGCATGATCCTGAAAGACCTCGCGGATGGTCTGGAGATAGAATTCCGCCGGCAAATCCATGACCGCCATGTATTCGTCGTAGAATTTCCGTGTCGCCTCGGCGCTTTCGCCATCGCCCTTGACCAGATGATGAAAGAGATCGACATGGGCATTTACGTGCCGGTCGAGATTCATCGTCATGAAACCGGCCAATTGCAGAAAACCGGGATAGACGCTGCGGAACGCGCCGGGATAGCGCATCGGAACCGTACCGATGACGTTGCGCTCGAACCATTCATGCGGCCGGGTCGTGGCCAGCAAATTCACCTGGGTCGGGTTGACGCGGGTATCGATCGGCCCGCCCATCAGCGTCATGGTGCGCGGCTGGGCCGGATCGCCGGCCTGCGCCATGATCGCCGCCGCGGCCAGCACCGGCACCGAAGGCTGACAGACCGCGATGACATGGGTGGCGGGGCCGAGAAATTGCAGAAACTCAACGATATGGTCGATAAAATCGTCGAGATCGAACCGGCCATGAATCAACGGGACGTTCCGCGCATTGGTCCAGTCGGTCAGATAGACATCGTGGTCGACGAGCAGTGTGCGAACGGTGCCACGCAGCAAAGTCGAGAAATGTCCGGACATCGGCGCCACCAACAGCACACGCGGCTGCTCGACCGTGGTATCCTTCTTGAAATGCAGCAATGAGCAAAACGGCGTGTGTCGCACCACTTGTTCGGTGACCGCCACTTCCCGTCCGTCGACCATGGCGCCGTCGATGCAGAAAGGCGGGCGCGTATGGCTCATCCCGGCACGCGCCATCAACTCGCACCAAGCCGCCATGCTGCGGGTGAAGAAATTGCCGCCACCCCAGGCACCGGATTGCCGTAGCATACCGCCGGTCGCATGCGCCATGAAACGCACCGGCCCCATCACATCACTGTGGGCTTGATAAGCCTGATAAAGCATGAACCTCGTCACCTTTTCCAATTCTGCGCGGGCATCCCGGCAGTGGCGTGTCCGATCGACCTAAAGGCGCCAACACGAACCGTCTTCCATAAGGTGACAACGGTTTGAAGGTGCTTTCCTATCCACTGACGTGCGAACTGATTAACCGAACCGGTTTCAGTGCCCGTATAAAACCTTATAATAATACCAAATCGCAGAAGAATTGCAAGAAGTCTTCGTTCGGAGAATCGCGGCGCCGTCTAAT
>JAXDMU010000565.1:0-3024 GCA_034665905.1 Aliidongia sp.
GTTGGGCTACCTTGCGAACATCCTCGCTTCCGGCGTTGCCGCCGTGCTAGCGTCGCCAACGGATTCGAGACAGGGAAGTCAGGTGCGGCGAGGTCACTCGCTCAGTCCGGCGCTGCCCCCGCAACTGTAAACGGCGAGATCGCGGAATTCTCAAAGCCACTGGAGCAGCCGCTCCGGGAAGGCCGCCGCGGTCGATGACCCCAAGCCAGGAGACCTCCTCGCGATCCGGAACGAAGCAGGCCATCCTCGGGCGGAGGAAGGGGAGTTCGATTGGCGGAATTTGTCTTGACCGCCCCCGGTTCGGGGCGCGGCTCATCTGGAATCATCGGTACGATGCTCGTGCTGGGCGGCGCGCGTTCGGGCAAGAGCACCTATGCCGAGCGGATCGTGCTGGCCTCGGCACCGACGGCCCTCTATCTCGCCACCGGCACGGCCGGCGACGGCGAGATGGCCGAACGCATCCGGGAACACCGGGCGCGGCGTGGCGATGCCTGGAGTACGGTCGAAGAGCCGCTCGATCTGGGGGGCGCACTCGTCCGGCTGGCGCGGCCGGATCGGCCGATCCTGGTCGATTGCCTGACCCTCTGGTTGTCCAATCTACTGCATGCCGACGCTGATATCGGTGCCGAGACCGAACGGTTGGCGACGCTCGTGCCACGGCTTGCCGGGCCGGTCGTCTTCGTCTCGAACGAGGTCGGGCTGGGCATCGTGCCCGACAATGCGCTGGCGCGGGCGTTTCGCGACCATGCCGGGCACCTCAATCAGGCCGTCGCCGCTGCGGCCGATGCCGTGGTACTTCTCGCCGCCGGCCTGCCCCTGCAACTGAAACCACGCTGACCGGAGCTGCTTCCATGTCCAAAATCCCCGTCACGATCATCACCGGCTTCCTCGGCGCCGGGAAGACCAGCCTGGTCCGCCATCTGATGGAGCAGGCCGGTGGCCGGCGCATCGCCCTCATCATCAACGAGTTCGGTGAACTCGGCATCGATCGCGAACTACTGCTCGGCTGCGGCGTCGAGGGTTGCCGGGAGGCGGATGTCGTCGAACTCGCCAATGGCTGCATTTGCTGCACCGTGGCCGATGATTTCCTGCCGACCTTGACCAAGTTGATCGATCGGCCCAATCCGCCCGATCACATTGTCATCGAAACCTCGGGCTTGGCACTGCCCAAGCCGCTGGTCCAGGCGTTCAACTGGCCCGAGGTGCGCAGCCGGGTCACGGTCGATGGCGTGGTGACGGTGATCGACGCCGCCGCGGTCGCGGCCGGGCGCTTCGCTGACGATCCGGAGGCGGTGGCCGCCCAGCGCGCGGCCGATCCCTCGCTCGATCACGATAACCCGCTGGAAGAAGTGTTCGGCGATCAATTGGCCTGCGCCGATCTGATCGTGCTCAACAAGTGTGATCTGGTGGACGGCGCGGCGCGAGACGCGGTGCTCGGCCAGTTGCGGCATGGCTTGCGCCCCGCGGTCCAGGTCGTCGAGGCGACACAAGGGATCGTGCCCGTTTCGGTGTTGCTTGGCCTCGCCGCCGCGGCCGAGGATGACATCGCCGCCCGGCCATCGTGTCATGACGACGAGCCCGGCCACGATCATGATGATTTCGACAGCTTTCACATCGCGCGCGGGCCGGTTGCCGATCCGGCCGGTTTCGCCCGGCATATCGAGGCGGCGATGGCGCGCCACGATATCCTGCGCGTGAAAGGCTTTCTCGACGTCGCCGGCAAGCCGTTCCGTGCCGTGGTGCAGGGCGTCGGCGGCCGGGTGCAACATTACTTCGACCGGCCCTGGGCGGCAAACGAAGCGCGGGCGAGCCGGCTGGTGGTGATCGGCCGCAAGGGCATCGACCGCGCGGCGATCGAAGCCGCCCTGGCGGCCTGACCCGCATGCATCTGCTGGCCGCCAAGCCCGGCACCTTGCTCGATGGGAGCGAGGCGGTCGATCTGCGCCAGAGTCCGGGCGAGATTGTCGTGCTGTCGGCCGCCGACAGCGAAATCGCCTGTCTCGCGGCGGCACAGTGCCGGCTGACCGAGCGCGATCCGGCGACACCCAGCCTGCGCCTCGCGTCGCTGCTGACGTTGCGCCACAATCTCTCGGTCGATCTCTATACCGAGGCGGTCGTGGCCGAAGCGCGGTTGGTGATCGTCCGGCTGCTCGGCGGCGTCTCATATTGGCCCTACGGCGTCGAGCGGCTGACGCAGATCTGCCGGCAGCGCCGCATTCCGATCGCCTTCCTGCCCGGCGACGACAAGCCGGATCCGGTGCTGGCAAGCTGGGGCAGTCTCGATGCCGGGATTGCGGCGACGCTCTGGCGCTATCTGGGCGAGGGCGGGCCGGTCAATGCCGAGGGGTTTCTGCGCTTGGCCGGCACGATCCTCGACCGGGCCGATACGCCGTCGCCGCCGGTACCGTTGCTGCATGCCGGCATCTACTGGCCGGGCGAGGCGGGCCTGGGCATCGCTGATCTCGCCCGGCATTGGCAGAAATGCGCGCCCATCGTCGCCATCACCTTCTATAGAGCGCTGGTGCAGGCGGCCAATCTGGCACCGGTCGATGCATTGATCGCGGCGCTTCAGGCGCGCGGTCTCAACCCGCTGCCGCTTTGGGCGCAGAGCCTGAAGGATGCGCAGGCCGTGGCCTTGCTGGGCCGGATCTTCGACACCGCTCCGCCCGATCTGGTGCTCAACGCCACGGCTTTCGCCGTGTCCTCGCCCGGGGCCGAACGGGCCGGCACGGTATTTGATACGGCCGATTGCCCGGTCATCCAGATTGTCTTCGCTGGCGGCTCGGAAGCGTCGTGGCGCGCTGGCACGAACGGGCTCGACGCGCGCGATCTGGCGATGAATGTGGCACTGCCCGAAGTCGATGGTCGGATCATTGGGCGCGCCGTGTCGTTCAAGGATGCGGTGCGGCGCGACGCGCTGACCGAGGCCGATCTGGTCAGCTACAAACCGATGCCCGATCGCATCGAGTTCATCGCCGATCTGGCGCAGGGCTGGACGCGGCTGCGCCGCACCGCGCCGGCCGG
>JAXDMU010000566.1:0-8201 GCA_034665905.1 Aliidongia sp.
TGCTCGGTGTCACCGTGCCCGAGGAATATGGCGGGGCCGGGCTGGGCTATCTTGAGCACGTCGTGGCGATGGAGGAAATCAGCCGCGCTTCGGCCTCGGTCGGCCTGTCCTATGGTGCGCACTCCAATCTTTGCGTTAATCAGATCAAGCTGAACGGCAGCGACGCGCAGAAACGCCGCTATCTGCCCCGGCTGATCTCGGGTGAAACCGTTGGCGCGCTTGCCATGTCGGAGCCCGGTGCCGGCTCCGACGTCGTCTCGATGCGGCTCAAGGCGGTCAAAAAAGGCGATCGCTATGTCCTGAACGGCACGAAGATGTGGATCACCAACGGCCCGGATGCCGGCACGCTGGTGGTTTACGCCAAGACCGCGCCGGAGGCCGGGGCCAAGGGCATCACCGCCTTCATCATCGAACAGGGCTTCAAGGGGTTCTCGACGGCGCAGAAGCTCGACAAGCTCGGCATGCGCGGCTCCAACACCTGCGAACTGGTGTTCGAGGATTGCGAGGTGCCGGAAGAAAATATCCTCGGCACGCTGAACCAGGGTACCCGCGTGCTGATGAGCGGCCTCGATTACGAACGCTCCGTGCTGGCCGGTGGGCCGCTCGGAATCATGGCGGCCTGCATGGATGCAGTGATTCCCTATATCCATGAGCGCAAACAATTCGGCCAGCCGATCGGCGAGTTTCAGCTGATGCAGGGCAAGCTTGCGGATATGTACACGGTGATGAACGCCGCCCATGCCTATGTCTATGCGGTGAACAAAGCATGTGATCGCGGCGAGACGACCCGCAAGGATGCGGCCGGCGCTATTCTCTATGCAGCGGAAAAGGCGACCTGGATGGCGCTTGAGGCGATCCAGTGCCTGGGCGGCAACGGTTACATCAACGACTACCCGACCGGCCGGCTGCTGCGCGATGCCAAACTCTACGAAATCGGTGCCGGGACCAGCGAGATCCGGCGCATGCTGATCGGCCGGGAACTCTTCAAGGAAACGGCGTGAACGCCCAAGGAGGTATCGATGCAGGATGATCCGATCGTCATCGCCGGTATGGCGCGCACGGCCATGGGCGGTTTCCAGGGCGACCTCAAGGATGTCGCCGCCCCGCAATTAGGCGCGGTCGCGATCAAGGCCGCGGTCGCGCGCGCCAGCCTCGCGGGCAACGATATCGACGAGGTGATCATGGGCTGCGTGCTGCCCGCCGGACTGGGTCAGGCACCGGCGCGCCAGGCGAGCCTCGGCGCCGGCCTGCCGCAATCGACCGGCTGCACCACGATCAACAAAGTCTGCGGCTCCGGCATGAAGGCGGCGATGCTGGCCCACGACCTGATTGCGGTCGGGACCAACCGGATCATGGTTGCGGGCGGGATGGAGAGCATGTCGAACGCGCCCTATCTGCTCGACAAGGCGCGCAGCGGCTACCGTCTGGGCCATGGCCGAACGCTCGATCACATGTTCCTCGACGGGCTGGAAGACGCCTATGACAAGGGCCGTCTGATGGGCACCTTCGCCGAGGATTGCGCGGCACATTACCAGTTCACACGCGATGATCAGGACCGTTTCGCCCTGACCTCGCTCGAACGCGCCAAGACGGCGATCGAGGGCGGCTATTTCGTCGGCGAGATTGCGCCGGTCAGCGTGAAGTCGCGCGGCGGCGAAAGCGTGATCGCGACTGACGAACAGCCTTTGAAGGCGCGACCGGACAAGATCGCGACGCTGAAGCCGGCCTTCCGCGAGGGCGGTACCGTGACCGCAGCCAATTCCTCGTCGATTTCGGACGGGGCAGCCGCCCTGGTCCTGATGCGCCGCTCGGAAGCCAACCGGCGCGGGCTGACGCCGCTCGCCATCGTTCGCGGCCACGCGACCCATGCCCAGGCACCGGCCTGGTTCACCACCGCACCGGTCAAGGCGATCGGCAATCTGCTCGACAAGCTGGATTGGCGGGCGGGTGATGTCGATCTCTACGAGATCAACGAAGCCTTCGCCGTGGTCGCCCTGGCGGCGATGCGCGACCTGGGCCTGCCCCATGACAAGGTCAATATCCATGGCGGCGCCTGTGCACTCGGTCATCCGATCGGCGCCTCGGGCGCGCGTCTCATCGTGACCCTGCTGGCGGCGTTGGAACGCAACGGGCTGAAGCGCGGGGTCGCATCCTTATGCATCGGCGGCGGCGAAGCCACCGCTTTGGCGGTAGAACGCGTCGCGTGACGAGGGAGCAAGGAATCAAATGCCAGCTTTATTGATCTCCGGGGCGAGCCGCGGGCTCGGGTTGGAATTCGTTCGGCAATATGCCGGCGCCGGCTGGCAGGTTCACGCGACCTGCCGGGACCCGGATAACGCGGCGGCCTTGCAGGCAGTCGCGGGCGAGGTCCAGGTGCATCGTCTCGAAGTGACGGAGAAAGCCTCGCTTGCCCAATTGGCACTCGATTTGAACGGTGCCGCCCTTGACCTCGTGATCGCCAATGCCGGTGTGTCCGGGCCGCGCAGCATGACACCCGAACTGGTCGATCGCGACAGCTGGCTGGAAACGCTGACAGTCAACACGATCGCCCCCCTGGCGCTGGCCGGCGCCTTGCGCCGCAATCTGGAACAGGGGCGGCAGAAAAAGCTCGTGGCGATCTCAAGCCGGCTCGGCTCGATCGCCTGCAACGACAGCGGCGGCTTGTATGCCTATCGCTCGTCCAAGGCGGCGCTGAATGCGGTGTGGCAGTCGCTGGCGGTCGATTGGCAGGCGGCCGGCATGATCTGTGTCGTGCTCCATCCCGGCTGGGTCGCGACCGACATGGGCGGCGCCAGCGCCGATCTGCAACCGCCCGAGAGTGTCGCCGGCATGCGCAAGGTGATTGAGGGCCTGACGCCGCTCGTGAGCGGGCATTTCTTCAATTACGATGGCGCGGAACTCCCTTGGTAGGACCAGCACGATGATCCTCAGCGAACCTCAGATTCTGATCCGCGAGACGGCGCGCGCCTTTGCGGCGACTCATCTCGCACCGTATGCCGCCCAGTGGGATCGCAGCCGGGAGTTCCCGCGCGCTGCCCTGGCCGAAATGGGTAAACTCGGCCTCATGGGCATGCTGGTGCCCGAAGAATGGGATGGTGCCGGGACCGACCATGTTTGCTATGCGCTGGCGCTTGAGGAAATCGCCGCCGGCAACGGTGCCGTCTCGACCGTCATGAGCGTGCATAATTCGCTCGGCTGCGTACCGATCCTCAGATACGGCACGACCGAACAAAAAGAGCGGTTTCTGCGGCCAATGGCGCGCGGCGAGCGGCTTAGCGCTTTCTGCCTGACCGAACCGCAAGCCGGCTCGGATGCCTCGGCCATAAAGACGCGCGCCCGGCGCAGCGGCGATGGCTGGGTGCTAAACGGCACCAAGCAATTCGTCACCTCGGGCAAGAACGGCGATCTCGCGATCGTCGTTGCCGTGACCGACCCCGATGCCGGCAAAAAGGGCATCAGCACGTTCATCGTCCCGACCGCAACGCCGGGATATCGGGTCGCGCGCCTTGAGGAGAAGCTCGGCCAGCACGCCTCCGATACGGCGCAGATCGTGTTCGAGGATCTGGCGCTCGATTCCAGCCTGCTGCTCGGCCGCGAAGGCGAAGGCTACAAGGTCGCGCTCGGCAATATCGAAGGTGGGCGCATCGGCATCGCGGCGCAATCGGTCGGCATGGCGCGCGCCGCCTTCGAGGCCGCGTTGCGCTATGCCGGCGAGCGCGAGACGTTCGGCGTCAAGATCGCCCAGCATCAGGCGGTGAGCTTTCGTCTTGCCGACATGGCGGTCAAGATCGAGGCGGCCCGCCATCTCGTGCTGCATGCCGCCGCCTTGCGCGATGCCGGCCTGCCCTGCCTGAAAGAAGCGGCGATGGCCAAGCTCTTTGCGTCGGAGATGGCCGAGGCGGTCTGTTCGGCCGCGATTCAGATCCATGGCGGCTATGGTTATCTGGCCGATTTTCCGGTCGAACGGATTTATCGCGACGTCCGGGTCTGCCAAATTTACGAAGGCACCAGCGACATTCAGCGCCTGATCATCGCCCGTCATCTGGGCGTGGGGGGCTGACAACGAACAAAAGTGCCGCATGGGAGAGGAATTCCGATGAGCAAATCCCTGGATTTCTATTTCGACTTCTCGTCACCCTACGGCTATCTGGCCGCCACGCGCATCGATAGCCTCGCCGCGCGACATGGCGCGACGGTCAATTGGCGGCCGATCCTGCTGGGCGCGGTGTTCAAGGTGACCAATGCCGCGCCGCTGACAACCTATCCCATGAAGGGCGACTACGCCCGGCACGATTGGGAGCGGGCGGCCCGGCGTTACGGCGTGCCGTTCCGCATGCCGGCGCAATTCCCGTTCGGCACGGTGATCGCCTGCCGCGCCTATTACCATTTGCACCAGACCGATCCTGAAGGCGCCGTTCGTTTCGCCAAGGCGCTCTACCATGCCGCGTTCGGCGAAGGCCGCGACATCTGTCCGGTCGAAGCGATCGGCGCCATTGCCGAAGCCGGCGGTTTCGATGCCGAGGACATTCTGACCGGCATCCAGAGAGCGTCGGTCAAGGAACAGCTGAAAGGCGAGGTCGAGGGCGCGATCCGCCGCGGCGTGTTCGGCTCGCCCTTCTTCATGGTCGGCAATGAAGGCTTTTGGGGCAATGATCGGCTGGATGAGGTCGCCGACTGGCTCGATCGTGGCGGGTGGTGAGGACGGAGCGTACAGCCATTCGAAACGATACCGGGCGACGCGTGATTTCGTCCTGAACCTGTGGCAAACTCGCGCTCGACGTTTGTTCCTCTTGCGGGGGCTGCCACATGAAATATTTGCCCCTGATCTGGGCCGGGCTGTGGCGCAAGCCGTTGCGCACGATCTTCACCCTGCTGTCGATCATCATCGCTTTCCTGCTGTTCGGACTGTTGCAGGGCGTCAACGCCGCCTTCACTCAGGGCATTGAGGCCGCCGGAGTCGATCGGTTGATCGTCGAGAGCCGGATCGGCTTCACCGAGAGCCTGCCCTATGCCGATCTCGCGCAGATTGAGGCAGTGCCCGGCGTCTCCGGCGTCGCCTTCGCCAGTTTCTTCATTGCCGAATATCAGGAAAAGAAGAATGCGTTCGCGGCGTTTCCGGTCGATCCCGAGCGCTATTTTGCGTTGACGCCCGAATTGTCGCTGCCGGCGGATCAACTCGACACCTTCATCCATACCCGAACCGGTGTGGTGGTCGGTCAGGCGCTGGCCGTGAAATATGGCTGGAAGATCGGCGACCGCCTGCCGCTGCACTCGCGCAACTGGACCAATCGCGACGGCAGTGCGGATTGGAATTTCGAAATCGTCGGCATCTTTCGGGATGCCAAGGGCGGTTCCAGCGATCAACTCGCGCTGTTCAACCATGCCTATTTCGATGAGGCACGCAGTGTCGGCAAGGGGACGGTCGGCTGGTACATTGTGCGGATCGCCGATCCGCATCAATCGGTCGCCATCGCCGCGGCGATCGACCAGCTGTTCGCCAACTCGCCGGACGAAACCCGGACCATGACGGAGAAAGAGTTCGGCCAGGCATTCCTGAAGCAGTTTGGCGACATCAATTTCATCGTCGTCGCGATCATCGGCGCGGTGTTCTTCACGCTGCTGTTCCTGACCGGCAACACCATGATGCAGTCGGTGCGCGACCGCATCCCGGAATTTGCCGTGCTGAAGACGCTGGGATATTCCGAGAACCTTGTGCTGAGTTTGATCCTGGCCGAGGCGTTGGTGCTGTGCATCGGCGCGGCACTGGTCGGTCTCGCCCTCGCGGCAGTCGCCTTTCCGCAGCTGAAGCGCTTTGTCGGCACCGCGTTCCTGCCGACGAATGTCGTACTGGCCGGGATCGCGGCCGCGATCGCCCTGGCAATCATCGTGGGCTTGCCACCAGCGCTCCGGGCGCGCCGGTTGAGCATCGTCGATGCGCTCGCCGGCCGGTGAGGCAACCGCAATTGCGATGAATTGGCGCAGCCTTTCGCGGTGTCCCGTGATATTTGTTGGCATTCGCCGCCTCCGCGCTGAACCGAGTCCTGTTCGATGACCGATAAAACCGCCCTGCTCAACCAGCTTCGCATCGATCGCGCGCCGCAGCACGCGCGCAGCGGCGCATGGTTGCTCTGGTCGGCCGCAGCCCTGCTGGTGCTGGCGGCGGCGGGGACCGGCGCCTGGTTCGCGTTCGGCGTGTCGGCCGGTGTCCATGTCCGTTCGGTTCCGGCCCAGGCCGCCGCGTCTAGCGGCAACCCGGCGGGTGGCGGCTCGCTGCTCGACGCCTCGGGCTATATCGTCGCCCGGCGTCAGGCGACGGTCGCCGCCAAGATCACCGATCGCGTCACAGCCGTGCTGATTGAGGAAGGCCAGCATGTCGCGGCCGATGAAATCATCGCACGCCTCGACGACACCAATACTCATGCGGCACTCGATCTGGCCAAGGCGCAGCTTCAGGCGGCGCAGGCCAATCTCAACGCGGCCCGCATCGCCGCCGAGGATGCCAGACCGACCTATCTGCGCCAGCAAAAGCTGGTCGGCCAGGGCTGGACCACGGCCGAGACTTTCGACACGACCAAGGCCGGCTACGACGCCGCGCAGGCGGGCCTGCTGGTGCAGCAGCAGAATCTCGCCTCGGCCCAGGCCAGCCTGCAAGTGGCGCAGCGCAATCAGGACGACACGATCGTGCGCGCCCCCTTCGCCGGGGTCGTCACGGTCAAGGCGGCCCAGCCGGGCGAGATCGTCTCGCCGATTTCGGCCGGCGGTGGGTTTACCCGGACCGGGATCGGCACGATCGTCGATATGGATTCGCTGGAGGTCGAGATCGATGTCAGCGAAAGCTTCATCAACCGGGTCCATCCGGCCCAGGCGGCTGTGATCAAGCTCAACGCCTATGCCGATTGGCAGATCCCGGCCGAAGTGATCACGGTGATCCCGACCGCCGACCGCTCCAAGGCGACGGTCAAGGTCCGGGTCAAAATCCTGACGAAAGATCCGCGCATCCTGCCGGAAATGGGGGCGCGCGTGCAGTTCCTGAGCGATGCCCCGGCCGCGTCCGCGGGCGTGCCGCCCAAGCCCGGCATCATCGTGCCGGTCGATGCGGTGCAGGCCAGCGGCGAGAGTGGTGTGGTCTATCTCCTGCACGGCGACAAGATCGAAAAGCGCAATGTCCGGCTCGGCGCCCGCAACGCCGACGGCCAGACGATCCTGGCCGGGCTGGTGCCGGGCGACCGGCTCGCCATCGGCGATTTCGCGAAGCTGACCGACGGTGCTACCGTCTCGGTCGATCCCTGACGGGTAACGGAGATTCTCAATGACGGCAGCGATCGAACTCAGGAACGTGATCAAGCGCTACAAGCGCGGCAAGCAAAGCGTCGAAGTCCTGCACAAGCTCGATCTCGATGTGCCGGCCGGCGAATTTCTGGCGCTGATGGGGCCGTCCGGCTCCGGCAAGACCACGCTGCTCAATCTGATCGGCGGCCTCGATCGCCCGGATGAGGGCAGCATTACGGTGGCTGGCGAGCGCGTCGATACGTTGTCGAACGGGCAACTCGCCAAATGGCGGGCGCGCCATGTCGGCTTCGTCTTCCAATTCTACAACCTCATGCCGATGCTGAGTGCCGCACGCAATGTCGAGCTGCCGCTGCTGCTGACCAATCTCTCAAGCGTCCAGCGCAAGGCCAATGTCCAGGCGGCACTGGAGATTGTCGGGCTGGCCGACCGCGCCAAGCACAAGCCCAGCGAATTGTCCGGCGGTCAGCAGCAGCGCGTCGCAATCGCCCGGGCGTTGGTCGCCGATCCGACCCTGCTGGTGTGCGACGAGCCGACCGGCGATCTCGACCGGCAGACCGCGATCGAGATCCTCGACCTGCTGCGCGTGCTGAATCGCGAACAGGGCAAGACCATCATCATGGTGACCCACGATCCCAAAGCCGCCGAATACGCCACGCGCCAACTTCATGTCGATAAGGGTCAATTGGTCGAGGAAGGGCTGAGTGCGGCATGAAATATTTCCCGCTGATCTGGGCCGGGCTGTGGCGCAAGAAGACGCGGACGATTTTCACGCTGCTCTCGATCCTCGTCGCCTTCCTGCTGTTCGGCCTGCTCCAGGGCGTCAATGCCGCGTTCAATCTCGGTGTCGAGGGCGCCAATCTCAATCGGCTTTATGTCCAGAGCCGGATCAGCTTTACCGAAAACCTGCCCTT
>JAXDMU010000567.1:0-4578 GCA_034665905.1 Aliidongia sp.
CAGCCTGCATAATTGCATGTCGGCCCACGGTCCCGATGCGGCAAGCTATACCAAGGCCGTCGCGGCAACCTTGGTGCCGCACAAGATCGAAAACAGCCTGGCCTTCATGTTCGAAACCCGTTGGGTACTGCATCCGACCGAATTCGCACTCGAAACGCCGGCGCTGCAACGGGATTACGACGCGTGCTGGGACGGTATTCCGAAAAATTTCCGGGGCGAGAAATGACCGACGAACTCGATCGAACGCATGATCCGGCCCGACAAAGCTGGGCCGCCTCGGCCAATGGCCATGCCGATTTTCCGATCCAGAACCTGCCGTTCGGCGTCTTCAGCGTGGGCAACGGCGCCCGGCGCGGCGGGGTCGCGATCGGCGACGCGATCCTCGATCTCGCCGCCGCGAGTGCCGCCGGTCTGTTTCAAGGTGCGGCCAAACAGGCGGTCGAGGCCGCTTGCGGGCCGACCTTGAATCCGATGATAGCATTGGGCGAGGGGCCGCGGCGGGCCTTGCGCCAGCGCCTGTCGGATCTGCTCGCGACCGGCAGTCCCAACCAGACCACGGTCGAATCCTACCTGCATCCGATGAGCGCCTGCACCCTGCACCTGCCGGCCGCGATCGGCGATTACACCGATTTCTTCGCCGGCATCCACCATGCCAACAATACCGGCCGACAGTTCCGGCCGGATAATCCGCTGCTGCCGAACTATAAATTCGTGCCGGTCGGCTATCACGGCCGGGCCTCGTCTGTGGTGCCGTCGGGCACCGCGATCCACCGCCCGTCGGGTCAGCGCAAGCCGGCGGATCAAGCGGTGCCGAGTTTCGGCCCGTCGCGCAATCTCGATTTCGAACTGGAACTCGGGCTGTGGATCGGGCCGGGCAACGCGCTCGGCACGCCGATTCCGATCGGCGACGCATCGCGGCACCTCTTCGGCGTCTGCCTGCTCAATGACTGGTCGGCCCGCGATATTCAGGGCTGGGAGTACCAACCGCTCGGGCCGTTCCTCGCCAAGAGTTTCGGTACGACAATCTCGCCCTGGATCGTGACGCCCGAAGCGCTGGCCCCGTTCCGCCGCGCCCAGGCGCCGCGGCCGGAGGGCGATCCCGCCCCGCTCGGCTATCTTTGGGATGAGGCCGATCAGCGCAGCGGTGCCTTCGATATCGCGCTGGAAGTCCATTTGATGACCCCCGGCCTGAAGGCGCAGGGATTGCCGCCCCATCGCCTGTCGCGCAGCAATGCCGGCCACCTCTATTGGACGGCGGCCCAGATGGTCACGCATCACGCCTGCGGCGGTTGCAATTTGCAGCCGGGTGATCTATTCGGTTCGGGAACGATCTCCGGCCCGACGGCAGACAGCGTCGGCAGCCTGCTCGAATTGACCCAAGGCGGCCGGCGGCCGATCGAGCTGGCCTCGGGCGAGGTTCGGCGGTTTCTGGAAGATGGCGACGAGGTGACGCTCGGCGCCATGTGCCACCGCGACGGCTTCGTGTCCATCGGCTTCGGCACGTGCCGTGGCACCATTCTGCCGGCACACCCGGCGACCTGACGCGGCCTTATTCCTTCGACAGAGTTGAGAACGCACATCATGTCCTTGCCGCCCCTGTTGCAAGACTCGCTGCGCCTGCCGGTCATCGGTTCGCCGATGTTCATCGTCTCCGGTCCCGAACTGGTGCTCGCCCAGTGCCGGGCCGGGATCGTCGGTTCGTTTCCCGCGCTGAACGCCCGGCCGGCCGAGATGCTGGAAGAATGGCTGGAACAGATCACCCGCGAGTTGGCCGAGACCCGTGCGGCCGATCCGGAACGCAAGGTGGCACCTTTCGCGGTCAATCAGATCGTCCACGCCTCGAACGACCGGCTGCGGCGCGATGTCGAGATTTGCACCAGATTCAAAGTGCCGATCACCATCACCTCGTTGCGCGCACCCGACGAGGTGGTCGAAGCGGCGCACAGTTATGGCGGCCTCGTGTTTCACGACGTGACCAATATCGCCCATGCCAAGCGCGCGATTGCTGCCGGCGTCGATGGGTTGATTCTGGTTTGTCACGGCGCCGGCGGCCATGCCGGGCGGCTCTCGCCGCTGGCGCTGGTGCCCGAAGTGCGGGAATTTTACGATGGCACGATCATCCTGTCCGGCGCCATCGCGACCGGCGGCGGGATTCTGGCGGCACAAGCGATCGGTGCCGACCTCGCCTATATCGGCACGCGCTTCATCGCGGTCGAAGAGGCCAACGCCCCGGCCGGATACAAGGAAATGCTGGTCGACTCGACCGCCGAAGACATCGTCTATACCAATCTTTTTACCGGCGTGCCGGGCAATTACCTGAAATCCAGCATCGTTCGTGCCGGCCTCGATCCGGACAATCTGCCGAGTGCGGACAAGAGCACGATGAATTTCGCGTCCGGCGGCAACCAGCGGGCCAAAGCGTGGCGCGACATCTGGGGTGCCGGCCAGGGCACCGGGCAGATCCACGATGTGCCCAGCACCGCGGCACTGGTGGACCGACTGGAAGGCGAGTACCGCGCAGCCAGGGGCCGGGTCATGGCGGGGTTCTGAACGCTCCCCGACGCTTTCTGGGTTAGCTCGGAAGCGAGTTGATGTGGGGGGTCCAGTGCAAGAAAGAAAGGCGCGGCTTTGTCTACCGCGCTGATTATAGATTTAGTTCCGCAAGGCACGTTCTTGCGCATGCAAGTTGGCGATTTGTGTGCGCAGCGTCGCCGCTTGGGCGCGCTGCGCCGGTGTCAGCAGCGCAAGAGCCTTGACCGCTAAATCCAAGCCCACCGCATCATGCTCTATCCGCAACGCCGAAATCCGCTGTTGAAGCGGCGCAAGCTGTTCAAACGTGACCGCCCCGGCGCTATTGAGCAAGCTGTCGAGTTGCACACGATTTGCGTCAGATTCCCGCCAGATCGGGGCCAGCTTGGCCCTGGCGGCGGCTTCCAAGGTTGCCAGTTGGGCCATTTGTGCGTCGCTCAGCCTTTGCTCGCGTGTGAACCCAAGATCATCGCCAAAAATGGCATAAGATCCCGCCTGTGATGTTGGGTCGTCGGTTGCGTGACCACGTGTGGTTGGATGAAAGCGCGCGGCAATGGCGGAAAGCTGAGCCGGTGTCAAAAGCGCGCGGATCTGAAGGAAGTAGGTCAGATCATTGAGTGCGGTTTGGGCATAGATGGACGAAGCTTGGGTCATTAACTGATTCAGTTTAGCGCCATCTACCGGCCCGACCCCACCAAGACTATCGATGATAGCATCACTAAAAGGTTCCGCTTGTTCTAACGCATTCATTCCTTGCATAGTATATTCATGCGTTAGAGCGAACAACTTCCGTATCTGGTCTGTCGAAAGCTCACTAGTATCCGGATGTGAGTTGGCAAGGTCGCGTATATTGGCAATTTCCGCGTGACAGACCGTGCTTGCCGCTAAATAAAGACTTACCGCGAGCGTTAATGTTTTGACTAGTTTCATGATAATCTCCCAGCAAAGGTTGAAAGGTTATGCTATTCCCCTATTATAGCACTTTGGCATGACGTTAGTGGAGAGTTACATTTGATCGAGAACGACACATTATATCCAGCAGGCGGATAGTCACAGGAGTAGGAATCACTGCCTAAATTGGGGCTACAGCCTCCAGCAAAAACCCCTAACGGTGGTGTTACCGCTACGCCCCTAGGTGCCGGGATATTCGGATTTTCCGGTGGTGGCGGCGCGGCGGGCGGTGGATTAGAGGGGAGCGGATCGGGCGCGGGAGCCGGACCAGTGTCACCGCCGCTATCGCCGGTGCCGCCACCACTGTCACCACCACTATCGCCCCCGCTGTCGCCGCCACCGTCAGCCTTAACGCCGCAATCGTCGCAATCCACCATCGGTCGAGCGGCGGTGGCCCGTGCGGTCGCGGATGCGCCACCGCCGGCTGAGACAGAAGTCAAATCTCGGCTGCCCGCTTCAAGGGCTAACGCGCGAGACACGAATGTTGCGGCACTGACCGCGCTCGCCACGCCGACCACGGCGGCGATGGCGATCACAAATGATTGCCTTTTTTCCGATATTCTCACCGAGCACTCCCTCACATTGGGATTACCGGCTCAACCTGTTAGGCTTAGCCCACGCCTCGTCCTCTATGTGCCACATCGGCCAGCGGAGTGTCATTGCGACGCAACCTTTGGCGGCGGAGGTGGATAAATTGCCGCCCATCTCAAAGTAGCACTTCGAGCATAAGCGCCATTCTTACGCCCGTATAAAGGGAGGTACGCCATGAGGTCGTAGGCAAGAGCATCCACGATCAACTTTTTGTTACAAGCACCCGCTACCTACAGGACGGTGAGATTGCATTGATCATACATCATGGCGTAGGTAATCTGCCATTGGAGACCGTTGCCGACCTATCTGTCAGGCGCGGCCTTGGCAAGCCAGGTACTGCTTACGCTCACCGCCTCCTGACTCGACATGAAAAGAAGCGGATCGCCGCCACTGTCGATGGGCAAGCCCCCAATGCAACGGACTCTTTGCCTGGGCCGGCCGCGCGGTGCCGGGTTTGAGCTTCCGTTGGCGGTTCGAACGATGGCAGAAGCGATCGATCACGTCCGA
>JAXDMU010000568.1:0-3631 GCA_034665905.1 Aliidongia sp.
ATCAGGCTGGTTTCCAGCGGCAGCGCCGCCTCATCGGCACTACCCCAGCCATCGTCGAAGCCGACCCGCCGATGCGGTTCGAAGCGGCCAACTTCATTGCTCAGTGTCCCGCGCCCCTTGTGGACGATGTGGCGTTCGATGTCGCTCATCAGCGATGAAGTAGCATCAAACGATGAACATAACAAGTACAAAATGGTCGCGACCAGATCATTTCCCGGCGTCGCCGTTCGGCGATTTAGCTCACCGGCTCGTCAAATCGTAATTCCTCAAGCCAACAATCTGGCCTGTTGCCCCTGCTTGGCGATCAGGGATACCGCCTTTTTGTCGAACGAAACGAAGATGTCACCGCCGAGCCAGCTCCCCTCACAGGCGATCAGGCCATCGGCGAAGTTCGCTCGCGCCGTGGCCGTGCCGCTCGCGCTATTTCCCGATGGCGATATCGGCCAGGCTGCGCGGGTCGATTTCGTAATGTGTGTCGTACTGGCTGCTGAATCCGGTCACGCTGACCCGTGCGCCCACCGCCGGAAGCCGGTCCATGGCGATGCCCGTCTGCGTGTTGACGAAGATCAGGGCAGCACCGGAACCGTCATTGACCCAGAATTTGAAGCCATAGGCGCCGTCGCTTTCCGGCGCCTGGGTGAGCTTGCCGGTCACGCGCACAATCCGCCCTTCGGTCGCCTCGCCGATGGCCGCGGTCTTGACCGCCCGCGGCACGACCGCCGGACCAGTGCCCCGATGTTCCACGCCGGCCGGATCGGCCGGAACGATGACGAGCAGGCCGGAATGATCCTCGATCATTCCGGTGACCCGCACCCGTGCGGGCGGCGCCAGTTTCAGATTGTCCTTCAGGCTGACATAAAGCCCGGCGCTGCGATCCTGAAGGCCGAACCCCTCGTCGGAAAAGCTTGATGCGAAATCGCCCGACGGGCTGGAAACCGTACCCTCGACCGTCACGCTGGTGCCGACCGGGCGGGTGCGGGCCTCGGCAATCGACAGGGTGGGCTCGGCCTGGGCGACGGCCGGTGGCAGGGCCGATAACAGCAGGAGGATCGACGCGACGAACGGCGAGCGCCGGCAGCGATGGACGGAAAACATGAGCAGGTCCCGCCTGGAAATGGGAAAATCGCCAATTGTAGGGTAGGCTCTCCGATCTGCCAATGATCGAGACTGGAAGCAAATTTGAGAATTGCATTGATTATTGCAATCGCCTCCAGGGTCTCGCCGGTCGGTCGCCGCCGGGCAATCGCGCGATTATTTCACCGTCAAACGCTTGACCATGCTGCGGATGGCGGCGAGTTGCGGCCCGGATCGAGTTTGAAAATTCAGTCCGGTATAGCCCCACCAATCCCAGCAGCCCTCGGGATTGAGCGGGAAAGTCGTTGGATCGACCTGCGGATAAAGCACGATGATCCCGTTGGTATCGGCCCATGCATTATAGCCGACCTTGGCATAGACATCGTCGCCGACCGTTCCGGCACCCTGTTTGCACCCGTGGAAGACAACATGGACGGCGCAATTCCGACCGGATGCCTGCTGGCAGGAATCGGGGATATAGACATATCCTGTGCTCGCCAGTCCGGCCGCGGCCGGAGCGAATTCGGCTTGGCTGAACGGTTTGGGCTGCGCGGACAGCGTCGTTGCCTTGGGCTGGAGCGGCCCGTAGATTTGGGTCAGGAGTGCTGCGGGCTGGTCGTAAAGCTCGCCGGCGGCGACCGCGCATTCGTTGATGTAAGGGGGTTCCGTCTTGTCGCACGGATTGCCGAATTCCGGCGAGACGAAGGCGTGGCCGGCGGCGAAATTGTTGACATAGACCATGTTCGCGGCCGGAACGCTGGCGAGCGTATAGAAATCACGCACCGCATCCATCACGCTCTGATGCACCACAGTGTCGTCGGTCCCGCTGAACAGGTAAACTTTACCCTTGGCCAAATTTCGAACCGGATCGATCTCGCCCAGCGCTGCGAAGCCGATAATGGCCAAATATGACTCATAGCCAAGCGGGCTTCCGGTGAGGCAGGTGGCGATGCCGCCCAGATTGACAAAGGCGCAATTATACGGACCGCCGGCCACGACACCGACGCCGAGCGTGCTGCCGGAAAAGGCGACATCATATTGCACCGCCATATATCCGCCGGACGAGAGGCCGGAAATCGAGATTTTAGCGGGGTTGGCGTGGAGCGGGGCCAACTTGTCCGCCGCGTTCGCACCCGCTGAACCCAATAGAATGGCCGCCGCGAGCAAATTTCTGATCAGGTGAAATTTCGACATGGTTGATCTTCCGGTTGATCATTGTGCAACGCAGCATATCAGGCCGAGCCAGATTGTCGAGAGAAAAATAAGACAGAGCTTCACTTCCGGTTGTTTCGAACCAAAGCTCGGCGGGCCTGCGTTGGGCCGGTCACTATCGATGTTCATCGGAGGTGACCGCCAATCCCAGTACGGGAACATTGCGGCAAGGGCGGCGGCTCACTCAGAGATGAGAACGGCCGCCCTTGCCCTATCCCCAATATCGACCGGTGGCGCCGACCATGATCGTGACGAGGCCGAGGATCAGATTGATGCCCACGATCATGCGGATCTGCGCGAGATGCTTCGCCGCCGTAGCGAAATCACCTGAGTCTGCGGCCCCCCGGAATCGGCGCCAGGGTGCGAAGAACAGGTGCGCGAACAGCAGCACCATCAGAAGGCCGGTGCCTTGCATGATGTGGACATGGATTCCGACGTGGGCAAAGCCACCGAAATGCCCGAACACCATGCCGTAACCGCTCGCCAGCAGCGCCCCGATCGAAATCCAGACCCATGGAAAGAATCGGCCGAACACGCGCCGCCAGATCGGCAAGCGGATGGCGGGTTCTACCGTACCGATGGACGGCCGCAGCACCTGATGCGCGAAGAACATGCCGCCGACCCAGATCATCGCGGCCAGAACATGCAAGACAAGAAGGAGAATGACCATCGATAGTCCTCGTTAGGGAGATTACGTCTCGGGCGTCAGACCGACATCAGTCCAACCTTGATAGTGCGCACCCGATGGCGCCAGCTATGGGCCGACCTCATCCAGCGCAGGCCGTCGGTGGCAATCGCCTCGGCGGGAGAATCGGGGGCGAGCAACGCTGCGGCGCGGGCCGCGATATCCTCGGTGCCGGGGCGGAATTGCACGAGACTGCCGGCCGGCGCCATCAGGCGCAGCCACGCGGTTTCGGTGGTGAAGGCGAGTGCCCCGCCGGCCATCGCCTGGAAGATCCGCTCGTGACTGCCGTGATAGGGCGTACAGCTATTCACCACCAGCCGGGCGCGGCCGAAGCTTTCGGCCAGTTCGTTGGCCGGGATCTCGCCGGCCAGGATCGCCCGCACCGGCTGCGTCGCGGCGTCGATCACCCGATTCCAGCCGGGGCCGACGAAATGGGTCGGCAAACTCAGCAAGCCCATCGCGGTCAACCACCGCGACCGGGCGCGCAGATAGAGATCCAGCGTCCGGAAATACGGATAAAGCGAGTCCGGTTCATCGAGCCGCGCGACCGGATGGCCGTGAGCCGCGATCACCGGAATGAGCGGCGCCAGCGGGTCGGCGTCATGGGCATCGAGCATGTCGTTCAGCCGGCCCTCGACCGCCGCACCATGCCCGGCCCAG
>JAXDMU010000569.1:0-7946 GCA_034665905.1 Aliidongia sp.
GCTGACCATGCAATATGGCTGCAAGCTGGCCTATTACCAGCCGGGCTTCATCTGCGACCAGATCGTGGCGAGTTGCAAATATGACGGGGTAACACCGCATTTCACCGAAGCCGCAGTGATGTCGGCACTCTCGAATTTGTATGTGCATATTGCCGATCAGCAAGGAGCTGAGTAGGCTATTCGGCGTTCATGAGCCGGTCAATCGAATCATCGCCCCCCTCGATTGCAGGAATGCCTTTGAACTGCACTTTCTGTAAACGGTAGGCGAGCCGAGGCCGGGTTTCCGAGATCCTCAACCGAAAACGGCCCTGGACCCTGCGGATGATTCGCGCGCTTTCGGCGCTCCTTGATCTGCCGGCCGAATTGTTGATCAAGCACTATCCGACCGCGACGGCGGCATGAGCGACGTCGGTTTCTACCCGGGCCCCGGTGCCTTGTGAATGACCACCGGGCGGCGCTATTCCATCTCTTCGATTCCCGGCTGGTATTCAAATTTATCACCCGCCTCCTGCCCGGCAGAATAGGCCTCGCGCAAGACTCGCTTGCCCGTCTGACTACTCCTCCTCTTGAAGGTCATGCCGAGTTTGGACAATTCGTCTTCCACCAGGGACGCCTTGAGCGGCACCAGGTCACGGCCCGTCGAGGTTTTCATGGCCGACTCCCGCTCGGCACGAAGAGCACGCAACTTGCCGCTTATCCCGTGGGCGAGGCCGGTCTGGAACGAGTTGGTGGCGCTGCGGCGCTCGCTGGAATGATGTTCTTCGTAGAGCGGGCTGGCCTTGAACCGCTGGGTTTCCGTTTCGAACGCCCGTTCGACCAGATCGTAAAGGTAACGGGCGCCGGCGACGTCGGCCGGCAGGCCGAAGAAGATGTAGCGAATCTCGCCGTCCCCTGATTTTTCGCTCCATACCCGGCAATCGCAGAAGCCGCCGACCACCGGGATGCACGTGTCGATCGGGCCATAGCGCTTGCGACCGGTTTCGATGCCGGTTCCCTCGCACGACTGGCTCTTCAACTCCACCTCGCTCAAGCTGAGACCGTAGCGGTCCAGCAGTTCGGCGATTTTTTCGGCGGCGGCGAGCGCCTCTTGTTCGGTGCACCCCTGATCGACCGTCTTCTCCCGCAATGCCTTGATCCGGCCCAAGACCTTATCGAGGTCGACATTGCCCTCCTTCCGACCTGGGGCGGCAACGCGAACCCGGCGGCGGAGACCGGCGAACAGGTCGCGGGCCGAAGGCGGCACCGAACCGGCGGCGATCATCCGGCCGATTGCAGCCTCCACACTGTCCAGAGAGCTGCGCAGTCCGGCGGCGGCGCGGCGCTCGGCCGTCTCCATCTGGATCAGAGCGAGGGTCTCATAGGCCGCAGCCAGCGGCGCCTTGCCCAGTATGCGAGCGGCGGCAAGGCCGATGATCGCATCGATGATGTCGTCGCTGCCACTCAGCGCACGAGCCTGCTGCATCTGCGCTGCCGTCGTTTCGGCGCCCGAGGCCGCCAATGTGAAAGCGAGCTGGTGCAGCGGCCCGTCCTCTGGACCGAACGGGAATGTGCCGGCAGCGTCTCGCGCCGTCGCGTTGAGGCCAATCACCTGCGAAACGCCGAAGCGCGCGGCATGCCGATAGAGCGTCTCTGCGCAGCGCTGCGCGGCAAGGCCGCGGCCACCGGGTCGGATCGATTGCCGCGCCAGATCCAGCATGAGGTCATCGAGCGGCGTGATCGGACCGACCGTGACGACGTAGTCGTCCTTGATGGGGCAGATTCGGGCGGCGATCGACAGGCCGACACAGGCCGGCAGAATCTCGCCATCGATTAGGTGCAGCCGGTCACCGGTCACCAGGTCCAGGGCTTGAAAAGCACCGGGCGAGAGGGAAACCTCAAGGCGCAAAAGGCGGAAACGGGATCGTTGCAGGGCTTCGATCGCCGCCACCTCGTCCGAATCGGTTGGCTTATGCTGGCGGGCGAAACGGTCGATCGCGGTCTGTCCACTCAGGCTGGGCGTGAACAGTGCCAAGGCCATCGCCATCAGGGCGGCGTTGCCGAAGAAGCGGAGGCATTCATCTTCGTCCTCAGGTCTCGGAACACCGGCCAGCCACTGCCCGACCGTAGCTTCGACCTTGGCCTTGGGCAGGAAGTTGGTCGCCGCCAGACTGAGCGTGGAGATGGTTTCCCGCAATCGCTCGGCGGACGCCGAAGGGTCGCCGGATGCGGCAGTCTCCCTGTTGAATTTTCGCTGCGCTTGCGCCATGGCCTTCTCCATCGTCTAGCCGGTTGATCAGCAAGGCCTTGTGGCTAGAAACATACAGATTACTCGATTTGGTGCAATCGAGAAGTTCTGAGAATGGGGAGATGTCCTGGCCGTAATCAGGGTGACCGCCTTGATGGGCTCGCGACCAGGATCGAAGCCGATGAGGCGGCGCACTATCCGGTGGACGGCGCCGACCCGATCGCCGTGATCCAGTTCATGATGGAACAGAAGGGCCTCAAGCGCCGCGACTATCGTCGTCCTCATGACGCCGCGCGATTCTTGACCGCAGCACATGGCCCAGCCCGGCGCAGGTGAGGCCGCCGCCCAGCGACAGAACCGCGCCGCCATCGGCGAGATAGATGCTCAGCAACACCACGAACGGCGCCGACCACCAGGCTGCGGCGGCCGCGACCACGGAATCCAGCCGATCCCGCCTGACTTCATAGGCAAGTCCCGCCGGCAAGGCGAAGCCGATCCCGATCAAAATCGCCGCGGCCCAGTGCGGCGCTTCGAGCAAGCCACCGATGATGAGCAGCCCCAAGACGTTGAGGAGCAGGAACGCGGCTGGACGCATGATCGTTCTCCCTCGTCACCGCGCCGCAGCGACGGTCTCGCGCATCAGTGCCGCCAGGCGCGGCACCATTGGTGCCAGGGCGTAGTCGTTTTCCACCCGCTGGCGCCCGGCGATGCCCATGGACCGGCCGAGCGCCGGGTCGCTGCGCAGTTGCCGGAAGGCGGCGAGCCAGGATTCAGCATCGTCGGCCAGAAAACCGGTCACGCCGGGCTTGACCAGGATGGTGTTCACGCCGACCGGCGAGGCGATTGCCGGCTTCCAGGACGCCATGTATTGCAGCAGCTTCAGCCCGCATTTGCCGCGTTCCCACGGGCGGTCGGGCAGCGGCATGATACCAGCATTGATCTCCTGCAACCAGGCGATCTCGGAGGCTTCGCTCCAGGTTCGATGCTCGACCGGCAGACCGGGCAAAATTCCGGGCTTGCCACCGATCACCAGGATACGCAGCCGGGTTTCGGCGGCAAAGCGGCGCAACGGTTCGTCGAGTGCGGCCAGATAGGCGGTATTGCCGGGCGTGCCGATCCAGCCGAGCACAAAAGAATCGCTCGCCGGGTCTGGCCGTGCCGGCTGTGCGGGGTAGCGGGCCAGATCGATCGCCGTCGGCAGATCGACCACGCGCGGGGCGCCGGCCTGCCTGGCGCGGGCTGCGATATAGGGGCTGCCGCAGGTGACGAGGCCGGCCGCGGCCATACCGCGATCGATTTTGGTGCCGAACAGGCCGCGAAGCAGGCGGGAGCGATTCCGGTCATAGCGATGGAACTGGCTGTCGTCGAGATCGAGCAGCACCGGGACATCGTGGCCGAGCAACGCCTGTTCGAGCGGCCAGGGCAGCCACGGCAACGCCTCCTTTTCGATCCAGATCAGATCGGGACGGCTGGTGCACCGCAATTGCCGGGCGCGATGCAGATACGCCGCCACCAGCCGCCAGGACGGTGCCGGCCGCTCGGCCAACAGATGTTCCATGTACCAGTCGTCCAGCAGTGGACTGACCTCAACATCAATGCCCTGCTCGCGCAGCAGCGGCACGAATTGCATCATTCGATAGCGCGAACTGGGTGCAGTCCGTCCATAGCGCGAAAGGGCCAGGATTTTCAGGCGCCGTGGCACCGGCCGGTCGCTCAAGGCCGGGCCGGGCCGAGACGCAGCAGCAGGGCATAGCCGGCCGTCACCTCGCGCACCGACGATTTGCCGCGATGGAGTGCGGCAAAGGCCAGCCGGGTCCACGGCTCGACCAGCAACGTGCAAAGCGCCACCGACAGGAAACCCGCCCTGGTAAAATGCTTGCGGGCATAGGCCAGGCGGCTCGACAGCGACAGGCACAGCCGGTGCGCCGGAACCTGTCGGCTGCTGCCACCACCGGTATGGGTGACCGTGCCGCTCGTTTCGTACCAGCTGCGGCGACCCAACCGATGCGCGCGCAACGCCAGATCGACATCCTCGTAATACAGGAAAAACCGCTCATCGAAGCCCGCCAGTGCGGCGAACAGGTCACGCGGAATCAACAGGCAGGCGCCCATGACCTGATCGACCGGCCGGCTCACCGCCTGCGGCGGATCTTCCAGAAACGGTGCATAGCGGGCGAACCGGCGCAGACGATCCAGACCGAACGCGCGCATCCAGAAGGCGAGCGGCACTGGAAATCGCGAGCAACTGGCTCGGATTCGTCCGGACTCGTCGCATTGGCGCAGTCCGATCAGCCCGATCTCCGGTCCGAAGCCACCGAGTGCTGCAGCAAGTGCTCCCTCGTGGAGGCGGGTATCGGGGTTGAGGAACAGGATGAACGGAGCGTCGCCTTGCGCCGCACCCCGGTTGGCCGCGGCGGCGAAGCCCAGATTGCGGTTTGCGCTGTCGATGATCAGCGGCCGCGCGCCGGCATTCGGCGCGAGGGCCGCACTGCCGTCGTGCGACCCGTTATCGACGATGATGACGCGCGCAATCAGTGCCGCGGCGCTGTCTTCGGTCAGCGATCCAAGGCAGCGGGCCAGATCGCCGCCGGAATTCCAGTTGACGATGACGATGTCGATGATCCCGGTCGCGGGCCGGTCGCCGATCATCCTGCCGTCCAGTCCCAGTTCAAAGCGCATCCCCGTCGTAGTACGGCCGCAGTAATGTCAGATGCGACGCGAAGGGGCAACCCGCCCCGGCGCGTGTCGAAGAGGGCTTGCCCGGACGGACCGGGGCGCATAGAAACGGCGAGCTTGGACATTGTCGGCGCGGGCGGGGTCGGCGCGCTGGCGAACCGCAACCAATCGGGGGACAAGCGATGGCGATCGTGCTCATTGTCGGCAGCGGCGGACAGCTCGGGGTCGAGCTGATGCGGGGGGCTTGGCCATCTGGGTTGCGCGTTGTCGGGCTGCTGCGTAGCGCCTGCGATATCGCCGACGAAGCGGCCGTCGCACGGGTCGTCGATGAGATCCGGCCGGCTGTGATCGTCAATGCCGCCGCCTATACCGCGGTCGATCGAGCCGAGACCGAGCCGGCGGCGGCGTTCCGGGCAAATCGCGATGGCCCGGCGATATTGGGCGCCGTGTGCGCCCGTCGGTGTATTCCGCTGATCCACATCTCGACCGATTATGTCTTCGACGGTGCGAACCCCGACGGATACCACGAGGGCGACGCGGTGGCACCGCTGGGGATTTACGGCCGCAGCAAGCTCGAAGGAGAGGCGGCGCTGGGTGCGGCTTGGAGCGACCATGTCATCCTGCGCACCGCCTGGGTTTTCGGTGCGCAGGGACAGAATTTCGTCAAGACGATGCTGCGGTTGAGCCGAGAGCGCGACAGCCTGCGCGTTGTCGATGACCAGCGCGGCTGTCCGACGCCGGCCGACAGTCTGGCGACCGCAATCATCGCCGTTGCGGCATCGATCGTTGCCGGGCACGGACGCTGGGGGCTCTATCATTTCGTTGGCGACGAACCGGTCACGTGGCATGGGTTCGCCGCGGCAATTTTCGAACGTCTGGCGCATAAAACCGGCAAGGCGCCCGTGCTGACGCCGATCGCAACTGCCGACTACCCGACACCGGCCCGCCGCCCGGCCAATTCGATTTTGCACTGTGCCCGCATTGCGCATGATTACGGTCTGGCGCCGCCATCCTGGCGGGCCGGCCTCGATCGCGTGCTGGACGAGTTGCTGGGGCCGCAGCCGCCGCGCCCCTTGCTGCCCGCGTAGTGGCCGGGTAGAATTTCCCCCTACCGTCGATTCGTTTCCCCGATTTTCAGGCAGTCCGATCGTGAATATAGACGCTCCCGCTCCGGTGCGCCCCGAAGGAGAATTGCCGACGATGATCGGTGCGGGCCTTTCGCTCGCCTTGGCGGAATTTCCCGACGTGCTGTTGTTCGCACCGAAGCGGCATGTCGACGCGCGGGGGTGTTTTTGCGAGACATTCAGCCTGCGGCATCTGACGTCCCTCGGCGTTCATGACGCCTGGGTTCAGGACAATTATTCGCTGTCTCTGGACAAGGGGGTGGTGCGCGGCCTGCACCTTCAGCGCCCGCCAAACGCCCAGGCCAAGCTGGTCCGCGTCAATCGCGGCGCAATCTTCGACGTCGTGCTGGACATGCGGCCGGACTCGCCTCGTTTCGGGCAGCACACGTGTGTCGAACTAAGCGCACGGGACTGGAATCAACTTTATATTCCAGAAGGTTATGCCCACGGCTTCTGCACGATCGAGCCGGATACCGAGGTGATCTACAAGACGAGCCGCTATTACAGCCCGGCCGACGAGGTGGGCATCCTTTGGAACGATCCGACGCTCGGGATTCCGTGGCCGCTCGATTCGGCGAGCGCATTGCTGTCGCCCAAGGATGCCGTGAATCGGCGGTTTGCCGAAATCGCACCGATCGATTGGGGATGCTGAAGGCGGGGTTGTCGATGCGTGGGCCGCTACGCGATCTGGGTTGCCAACGAGCGCCACCGCGGCGATAGTCAGCGCGAAAGACCGTCAACCCCCTTCGCCAAGGACGCTCCATGAAGACCGCCAGCTTGCTGATTGCCGCCATGTCGCTTGCCGCACCCTGCCTGCTTTCGCCGTTCGCGGCGTCGGCTGCCGATGCACCCAAGGAGAAGGAGGCGGATCACGGCACCCCTTCGGCCAAATTCCAGTCGCTCGTCGCAGAGGAAAAAACCAGCGAGGGATCGGTCACCATCGGTGGCCGTAAAATCGACTATCAGGCGGCCACCGGCACGCTGATCGTCCATCCGAAAGGCTGGGACGATGTGCCACAAGATCCCAATGCGTCCGACAAATCCGGCGACAAGCCCGGCCGGGGTGACGAGGAAGACGCCAAGAACCCGACCGCAATCGCGGCGATGTCCTATGTCGCCTATTTTGCGCATGGCAAACCGGGGCAGAACCGGCCCGTCACCTTCATCTACAATGGCGGCCCCGGTTCTTCGACCGTCTGGCTGCATTTGGGTGCGTTCGGCCCCAAGCGCGTGGTCACGCCCGACGATTCCCACGCACCGGCGGCGCCGTATCAGTTGGTCAACAATGATTCGAGCCTGCTTGATGCGAGCGATCTGGTCTTCGTCGATGCGCCGGGCACCGGTTTCGGCCGGATCGCCGGCAAGGACAAAGAAAAGGCGTTCTATGGCGTCGATGCCGACGCCTATGCCTTCGCGGAATTCATCAGCGGATTCCTGTCGAAATATGGCCGCTGGAATGCGCCGAAATACCTGTTCGGCGAAAGCTATGGAACGACGCGGTCGGCGGCCCTGATCAATCTGCTTGAGACGGAACGCTCGATCGATTTCAACGGCGTGATGCTGCTGTCGCAAATCCTGAGCTACAATGACAGCCCCGACCGCGTGGAAACCAATCCCGGAAACGATCAGCCCTATATCCTGGTCCTGCCGACCTTTGCGGCGACAGCGTGGTACCACCACAAACTGCCGAACGCGCCGCCGGATCTGCCGACTTTCCTGGAGGAAGTCGAGCATTTTGCGACGGGCGATTACGCCCTGGCGCTACAGGCCGGTGCCGAATTGGATACCGCCAAGCGCAAGGATGTGGTCGCCAAGCTGCACCAATATACCGGCCTGCCCGAGGCTTATATCGAGAAGGCGGACCTGCGGATCAATGGCGGCGAGTTCAGAAAGACCTTGCAGGACGATACCGACACGACGAC
>JAXDMU010000570.1:0-4921 GCA_034665905.1 Aliidongia sp.
CAGCGCGATCATGATCACCGCCGCGACGACACGAAGCAGGTCGGCATCGAGGCCGAGCCCGAATCCAACCAGCGCCAGCAACAGGCCAAGCACCGTGAACGACGTCGCAAGCCCCGCGGCCAAGGCCAACGCGCCGAGCGGATGGGCCGTGACGGCCGCACCAAGCACGATCGGCACCAGCGGCAGGACGCAGGGCGACAGGATCGACAGCAGGCCGGCCGCAAAGGCCAGCATTAGACCGGTCACGGGGTCAGAGGCTCTTGTCGAGCAACCCGGCGATCGAGTCCTGCCTGGTGTCGCCGACCGAGCGGCCCTGCTCGGCCGCCCCCTTGAACACGATCAGCGTCGACTGCATCTGAGCCCCGAACTGCTTGACCACCGGCTTCATCGCATCGAAATCGACCCGGAAGACTTTCAGATCCTTGAATTTGGGGTCCGCGGTCAATTTGTCGAGAATCGGAGTTTGCGCTTTGCAGACCGGGCACCAGTCGGCGTGGATTTCGACCAGAATCGGAGCGCCCGACGCCTGAGCCGCCTTGAACGCCGCGTCCGAAAACGGCACCGGCGTGTTCGCCCATGCCGACGAGAACAGCCCGCCGGCGACCAGCGCCATCGCAAGAGCCGCGGCGTTGAAAACTCTGCGTGTCACGATCATGGAGAACTCCGTGGTTGATGTGCCGTGGTTGATCCGCGCCAAGCTCCATCCATGACGGTTTTCAGCACGCACTTCTATTGGCAATACGCCAATGAGGCCGGCAATGTTACCGTACCACGCCCGAGACAAATCCAGCCTTGCGCCGCGGCGGCTTGATGTCTTTCTTCAAAAAGCAGTGCGGGCTTTTTCCGACATATCCCGGCCGCGCAAAGGTCCAGGCCCGGCATTTGTTGTCGCCGGCGCAGGCCGCCTTGCAGTCCTCGTCGCCCTCACCGTTTTTGAGTTCGAAATTGCGGTAATCGCCGCCAAAACGATCGATCGAAACTTCCTCGGCACCGTTGCGCGGCTCCACCACACCGGCACCGCGCACGCCCGAGACGCAGCAATCGCTCTGGATGCGCCCCGGCACGTTGCTCTTGAGCCAGCAGAGCGCACCGCCGATGAATTCGGTCGGGTAATTGAAACTCCAGGCCCGGCAGCGGCGGTCGCGCTCGCATACCAGGGCGCAGTCCGCCGGATCGCCTGAAACGACCCGCGAACTCTGATAATCGCCACCCGGGCGATCGAAATTGGCCTGAGCCTGTGCCGGTCGCGTCGCCACCATGGCCGCCGCCCAAAACAACAGCGTCACCACACACGCCCCCAAAAGGCGGGCTCTCCACATGCCCGATGGCCTTCGACTGGCGCGCGATCCGCCAAGACGCGAGCGGGTTGGCGAAAAAATCATGCGCTCTTTCAATAATTTAGGCGCGACTAAACGCAAAGCCGGTTGCCGCTTTCGCCGATCGCACTTGTGTTGGACTTAACCGCGATGCGCGGGATGCCATTTGATCGCCACGAACCTGTACCGTGGATGAACAACACAAAACCCTAAAAGGGGCTGATCTTGGCTGGTGCCCGAATTCTCCGCCGATGCGCTGCGGGGCCCGAAAAACCTCTGAACCACAAGGCCAAACACTAGCTGAATATTAGAACGCGTATTCCTCATAGGCTGGTTCCACCGAACCCTGCCAAGCACCGTGGAATTTCTCCAGCATCTCCTCGGCCGGAGTGTGTCCGGCGTCGAGAATGCGCTCCAAGGGCTCGAGGTGCCGCGACTCGTCATGGCCGAGTTGATCGATGCGGCCACGTCGCCGCAACCCCGAATGCGACAGCATCAAGCACTCCTTGGCGAGCTCGAACAGATAGCGATCCCTGATCCTGGCCTTGAAGCCCAAGCGCGGCACGTCGTCGCGCAACGCCTGACGCTCCTGCGCGTTCCAATGTTTGACGATGTCCCAGGCGGCATTCAGGCTGGTATCGTCGTAGAGCAGACCGACCCAGAACGCCGGCAGCGCCGGCAGCCGTCCCCACGGCACGCCGTCCGCGCCGCGCATTTCCAAATAGCGTTTCAACCGCACCTCGGGGAAAATCGTCGACAGATGATTGGCCCAATCCGACAGCGTCGGGCGCTCGCCGGGAAAAGCGGGATTTTTGCCTTCAAAGAAATCGCGGAACGACGATCCCGCGACATCGATATAGGTGTCGCCGCGCTTGACGAAATACATCGGCACGTCCAGCGCGTAATCGACCCAGCGTTCGAATCCCATGCCGTCCTCGAACGCCCACGGGATCATCCCGGAGCGCGCATTGTCGGTATCGCGCCAGATCTCGGAGCGGAACGACAGGAAGCCGTTGGGCTTGCCTTCGGTGAACGGCGAATTAGCAAACAGCGCGGTCGCTATCGGCTGCAACGCCACCGACACCCGCAGCTTCTTGACCATGTCGGCTTCCGAGGAGAAGTCGAGATTGGTCTGCACCGTGCAGGTCCGGTACATCATGTCGAGGCCGTATTGGCCGACCTTCGGCATGTAATCGGTCATGATCTTGTAGCGGCCCTTGGGCATGACCGGAATCTGCCCCCGCGACCATGACGGCGTCATGCCGAGCCCGAGGAATCCGATGCCCAAGGGGGCGGCGACTTCCCGCACCTGCGCCAGATGCGCCATCAGCTCGGATTGGGTTTGATGCACGGTTTCCACCGGCGCGCCCGACAATTCGAATTGGCCGCCGGGCTCCAGCGAAATCGCGCCACCGCCGGGGACGTCATACAACCCGATGATGTTGCCGCGTTCGATGATCGGTTCCCAGCCAAGCAGCAATTGCATGCCTTCCAGGACCGCCCCGATGCCTCGCGCGCCCTCGTAAGGTACGGGTTGATGGCCGGAAAGCGTGAACGGCGTTTTTTCGTGTTCGGTGCCGATCCGGAATTCGGAAGGCGGCTTCACTCCCGCTTCCAGCCACGCGACCAACTCGTCGCGCGATTGCAGCGGCGTCATATCGATCTGGTCACGCGCCATAGAAATTCCGGATAAAAGGCGCTTCGATCGAACGCGCACGGTGTCGGGGCCGCCCCCGGACCAACCGGTCCGAAGATGGTGGAGGTGAAAACAATATCATCGTGTCGGCATCATCGTGTCGGCGCGCCTTCTCTTGGAGCCAGCGCGGGAGCCTCATCGCACGAACAGCCCAGCCGGTCGAGCAGACCGCAGAGCTTTAACGCATCCGCGTCGGATAATTTCGAGCCGAAATGCTTCTCGATCGCGGCGGAATACGCGCTCCACATCTTTTTCTGCAGTTCGCGCCCGGCCTCGGTTATCTCGACGAACTGCCCGCGTTTGTCGATTTTGCACTCGCGCCGTGCCGCCAGCCCCTCATCCACCAGACGGTCGATCAGCCGGGAGGTCGAGTATTGCGGGATCAGCATCTGCTTTTCCAGCTCGACCGGGCGCATTTCCCCCGATGGCGCGCGCGACAGTTCCAGCAAGGCGTCGTACCAGGCCAGCGGCGGGAAGCCGGCCTTCTTCAAATCCTGCTCGACGGCGTCGAGCACGCTGCCCTGGATCCGCATCAGGCGAATCCAGGCGGCGGTCGCCTCGGTCGATGGTTTACGTTTCATGGCAGCGTCCATAGCTTTCGGACACAATTGTAGCCCAATAAATGCACCTGCATCAATCTTGACTATTGCATGCAAATGCATGAAGCTGCCGGAGCCCATTAAGCCATAATCCGAAGGCAAAAATCTCAAGGAAGGAAATCCCGATGAAACTGTATTATTCGCCCGGAGCCTGTTCGCTATCGCCCCATATCGCGCTGCTGGAAGCCGGCTTGCCCTACGACCTGGTCAAGGTCGACCTCAAGGCCAAGAAACTCGAAAATGGCGACGACTACCTCAAGGTCAATCCCAAGGGTCAGGTGCCGGCGCTCGACATCGGCAATGGCGAATTGATGACGGAAGGGCCCGTGATCGTGCAGATGATCGCCGACAAGGCCGCCGGCAAGAATCTCGCACCCGCCAATGGCAGCACTGAGCGCTACAAATTGCAGGAATGGCTCAACTTCATCACCACCGAATTGCACAAGAATTTCGGCCCGATGTTCAGCCCGGTGCTTGCCGACGACGCCAAGGCCTTCTTTAGGGATCGCGTGATGACCAAGTTTAGATATGTCGATAGTGCGCTGGCCGGCCATGACTATTTGATGGGCCAGCAATTCACCGTCGCCGACGGTTATTTGTTCACGATGCTGTCGTGGGCCGAGCGGATGAAGTTCGACCTCTCCGCGATGCCGAACCTTCTGGCTTACAAAGCCCGCGTCGCCGCGCGCCCGATGGTCCAGGAAGCGCTGGCGAAGGAAGGTTTGCTGAAGGCGGCGTGATCGGCGCAATCATGAAAGACTTAAGGGCCGGATCGTCGATCCGGCCCATTTTGCTAACTTCGTCATGCCCGGCCTTGTGCCGGGCATCCACGTCTTTGCTCAACACGAGGGAGTAAGACGTGGATGGCCGGGACGAGCCCGGCCATGACGTCGGCGGCATTCGCAACTTACGCCGCCGCGGCGGCCTTCTTCGGCGGGAAACGGCCGTAGAACGTCTCGTCCTTGGCCGCCATCTCGATCAAAAGTTTCGGCGGGGTGAAGCGCGAGCCGTATTTGGCTTCCAGCTTGTGGCACAGCGCGACGAAATTTTTCGTGCCCATGAAGTCGATGTAGGACAGCGTGCCGCCGGTGAAGGGGGCAAAGCCGAAACCCAAGATCGAGCCGACATCGGCTTCGCGCGGATCGGTGATGACGTGATCCTCTACGGTGCGGGCGGCTTCCACCGCCTGCACCACGAGAAAGCGCTGCTTCAACTCCTCTATATCGAGCGTGTCGGGGTCGAGGTGCTTCGGTTGCAAGCCGCTCAGTTCCGACCACAGGCTCTTCTGGCCCTTGCCCTTTTCGGGGTAA
>JAXDMU010000571.1:0-2741 GCA_034665905.1 Aliidongia sp.
CTGGCGTTGCTCGGCGGTGAGTACCTCTTTCTCGGGCGGTATGACGAGTCGAAAACTACGCTCGACGAAGCCTTCAAGTATCTGTCGGGCAGCAATCGTCTCAAGTCTCTTCAGGACGTCATGAACAATAGCGGCTACCTCGCATCGATCATGAATGATTTGAACGAGGCCGCGCGCTGCCTGAGCCTCGCGCGCGATCTCGCCTGCGAGATGGAAGACCCGCTGCGGGAAAACATTACTCTTCTCAATCTGGCCGAACTCGAAAGGCGCCGTGGCGCGCTTGATGTCGCGAGCGACTACGCACAGCAAGCGGCCAACGGCCTGCACGCCGCCGGTGAGATGTCGTATCGCGCATGGGCCTTGACCAATCTCGCGACCTATCTGACCTTGCGCGGCGATCATGTCGAAGCCCGGCGCCATGTCCTGGACGGTCTGGAGCCGGTAATTCAGGAAGGCGGGCGTGGGCGACTGGTTCGTCTGCAACTCTGTGCCGTGCTGGCGATCTTGGCCCAAGATTATGCCTGGGGTGTCCGACTTCTCGGCCATAACACAGGCGAGCATACCCGCAGCGGCGAAGTCCGTGGCCCGACCGAACAACAATTGGTCGATCAGGTTATGGCGTTTTTGGCGACGCGCTTCAAACCCGAGGAAATTGAAACCTGGCTCGCCGAGGGTGCCCAATGGGCGGTCGATCGCGCCGTCTCTTTGATCCGGCGCCGAATCGTTCCATTATTGACGCCGCCGGCCGGAGCCGATGAGGCCGTGGAACCACCAGGCGGCGAATCGGCCGTCCGAGTCAAACGCCGCAAATCCGGGGACTGAAATCATGCCTTTCATCCTGCCGCCCCCCGCTTTCGAGGTTCCGGCGATCATCCGAGTCGCATCCCATGCGCCGGTCAACCCGGCCGCGAGCCATCCCGCACCGCCCCCGGCGCGCGGCACCACCGTGCCGGCCCACCCCGGCCCGCAGCCGCTCGACGGCGTTCAAAACCCCCAGATCGTTTCCCCGCCGGCCGCGAAGGTGCCGGTGCCCACGACCACCACCTCAAGCGGGTGGAAGCGCTGATAATTAACGGGAGTCTCCTTAGTCAGCGGGACGAGTTCGGCGGGCGAAACGCCTGCACCAATTCCGGGGCTGAACCTTATGCCCGTCATCCTGATCAGCCGTCCGATCGAATCAATTTCCGCACCGAGGGCAGGATCTGACCGACAATGATCGCCACACCGGCCGTGTTCGGGTGCAGCATGTCGGGCTGGTTGAGCTTCGGGTCGAGCGCTACGCCTTCGAGGAAGAACGGATAGAGTGGCGCGTCGTACTTGGCCGCGAGATCGGGGTAGATCATCTCGAAATCATGGGCATAGTCCGGCCCCCAATTGCGCAGCGCCTTCATGCCGCACAGCAGAACCTTGACATGCGCCGCCTGAAGTCGCGCCAGAATCCGGTCGAGATTGGCGCGGGTCTCCTTGGGATCGAGTCCGCGCAGCGCGTCATTGGCGCCGAGTTCGACGATCGCGAAATCGGGATGGTCAGCCAGCGCCCAGTCGAGCCGGGCGAGGCCGCCGGCACTGGTGTCGCCACTGACGCCGGCATTGATGATGTCGATTTTGGTCCCGTCTGCTTCGAGCGCCGCTTGCAGCCGGGCGGTAAATCCCTGCTCGGGCGGCAGGCCCAAGCCCGCCGTCAGACTGTCGCCGAGCGCCAGCAGCTTTGCGGCGGCCGCGGGCGACGCCGTGTCGAGCCACAAGATTACAAAAATTGCCGCGACCGCGCCCCGCCATGCCGCGTTGACAAGACGGCAGATCGGGCCATATGCCCTGCGATGCTTGGTGCGGCAACCCGGATCTCGCGACTCGACCACCCTCATTCTCCTTCGAAACAGATTGGAACCCGGGCATGCCGTCGATCCCCGTGCCGACGCCGATCATCCAGCTTGAGGACATTCACCTGAAACTGACGGGTGCGGCCGGCGAGGTCAACATCCTGCGCGGGATCGATCTGACCATCGCTCCGGGAGAGACGGTCGGCGTCGTCGGGCCATCCGGGTCCGGCAAATCGACCTTGATGATGGTGATGGGCGGGCTCGAACGGCCGAGTTCGGGCCGTGTCGTGGTGGCCGGTACCGATTTCGCGCGGCTCAACGAGGACGGCCTTGCCCGGTTTCGCCGCGATCATGTCGGCATCGTTTTTCAGTCCTTTCACCTGATTGCGACCATGACGGCGCTGGAGAATGTCGCCGTGCCGCTCGAACTGGCCGGCCGCGGCGACGCGTTCGGCCGGGCCGGCGATCTGCTGGCCGCGGTCGGCCTCGAAGCCCGCGCCCGGCATTTTCCGGCACAGCTTTCGGGCGGCGAACAGCAGCGCGTGGCGCTGGCCCGCGCCTTCGCCGCCGAACCATCGTTGCTGTTGGCCGACGAGCCGACCGGAAATCTCGATCTGGCGACCGGACGCAGGGTCATGACGCTCCTGTTCGATCTTCAGGCGCGGTGCGGCACGACTCTGGTGCTGATCACCCACGATGCCGGGCTGGCCGAACGCTGCGGCCGGGTCGTCGAACTGGCCGACGGCCACATCGTCGGCGACCGGCGCCACGACCGGCCGGTGCAGGCTGCCCATGGCTGAGTTGGCTCTGGCGTGGAGCTATGCCGTGCGGGAGCTGCGCTTCTGCGTCCGGGGATTCGGGATCTTTCTCGCGTGCCTCGCGATCGGCGTGACGGCAATCGCCGGGGTCGGCTCCGTCTCG
>JAXDMU010000572.1:0-5732 GCA_034665905.1 Aliidongia sp.
TCCGGGCGCAGGGACGGCGATGGGTCGAATGACCCGGCGCCTTCCACCCTGTCCGAGATTTCAGGTGGCCTTCGGTCGTCTTTGACGGTCGGCCCTAAATGCCTCGCTTGCGAGGTGGCCTGGATGAGATGGGAGTTCGGCAACCGCGCCCGGAAATGTTGGTAACAGCAGATTCGAGAGCGGCCAAGACTTCTGGGACAGGCGAACCGGGTTCGCCGGCCTTCGGGCCCAAGCGAACCCTCGTGCAACGTCCTGGGACGACCGGGTCACGACCGTCGCGAACAAACGCGCCGGCGGACACGGGCAGCCCTGGACAAGGACGGAGACGAGCAGTGGACCGGTCATCCAAAGAAAAGCTGGTCAGCACCCTGCATCAGGCCGTCAAGGCCACCTCCTGCTTCGTCGTGACTCACCAGACCGGCTTGAACGCCGCCGAGGTGACCACGTTGAGGCGGCAGATGCGGGCTGCTGGATGCAGCTACAAGGTGACGAAGAACCGGCTCGCGCGTCTCGCCCTCGCAGGCACGAAGTTCGAGCATCTTTCGTCACTGTTCACGGGTCCGACGGCAATTGCCTATTCCAAGGACCCCGTGGCAGCGGCAAAGGTGGCCGTCGAGTTCGCCGCTAAGAACGACAAGCTGAAAATCATCGGGGGTGGCCTCGATGCGGCTCTGCTGGACGTACAAGGCGTCAAAGATCTCGCGACCATGCCTTCGCTCGACGAGCTGCGCGGCAAGCTTCTCGGCCTTATTCAGGCTCCGGCGACCAAGATCGCCGGTGTTCTGCAAGCGCCGGGCGCTCAAGTTGCCCGCGTACTCAATGCCTATGCGACCAAGGGCGAAGCCGCCTGAGCATTTTTGCCTAATTGAAACGATCAAGCTCCCAGGAGTATATTATGGCCGATCTCGGTAAACTTGTTGATGAATTGTCGAGCCTGACCGTCATTGAGGCGGCACAGCTTTCGAAGTTGTTGGAAGAGAAGTGGGGCGTCAGCGCCGCCGCTCCGGTCGCGGTTGCCGCGGCCGGCCCGGCCGCTGCGGCCGCGGTGGTCGAAGAGCAGACGGAGTTCACCGTCATTCTCGCCGCCGCCGGCGACAAGAAGATCAACGTGATCAAGGAAGTGCGTGCTATCACCGCCCTCGGCCTCAAGGAAGCCAAGGATCTGGTCGAAGCCGCACCGAAGGCGGTCAAGGAAGGCGTGTCCAAGGACGAAGCCGCCAAGATCAAGAAGCAGCTGGAAGACGCCGGCGCCAAGGTCGAGGTCAAGTAAACCACCTTGCCGCAAGGTTCTTCAACCGATCCGGGGGCGGTTTCGACACCGTTTTCCGGGTCGGCGGGCCAGTTGGATATAAATACAACCGGACGTCGCGGGTTGCGACGGCCGGTTGACGGCGTTTCCGGAAATCTGGTTCCGGGCTTCGCCGTCAAGCGCCGCCTGTCCAGGGGCGACCAAACAACGAGAGGCATTCATGGCTAAATCCTTCACGGGCCGCAAGCGCATCCGCAAGAGCTTTGGACGCATTCCCGAGGTCGCGCCGATGCCGAATTTGATCGAGGTGCAGAAAAGCTCCTACGATCATTTCTTGCAGATGGGCGTGGCACCGGAGGACCGTCAGGGCGTCGGTATCCAGGAAGTCTTCCGGTCGGTTTTCCCGATCAAGGATTTCTCGGATCGCGCCCAACTCGAGTTCGTGCGCTACGAGCTTGAGACGCCGAAATACGATGTCGAGGAATGCCAGCAGCGCGGGATCACCTTCGCGGCCCCGCTGAAGGTCACGCTGCGGCTGGTGGTCTGGGACGTCGATGAGGATACCGGTGCCCGGTCGATCCGCGACATCAAGGAGCAGGACGTCTATATGGGCGACATGCCGCTCATGACGAAGAACGGCACCTTCATCATCAATGGCACCGAGCGCGTCATCGTCTCGCAGATGCACCGCAGCCCCGGTGTGTTTTTCGATCACGACAAGGGCAAGACGCATTCTTCGGGCAAATTTCTGTTCGCGGCGCGCGTCATCCCCTACCGCGGCTCGTGGCTCGATTTCGAATTCGACGCCAAGGACCATGTCTATGTCCGCATCGACCGGCGCCGCAAATTGCCGGCGACGACGCTGCTGTTGGCGCTTCACGACAAGACGACCGAGGCCTATCTCGCGACCTGTGCCGAAGAGGGCAAGACGCCGGATCGCTTCCATATCAGCGGCATGGGCAAGGAAGAAATTCTGGCCCGCTTCTACGATGTGAATGTGTTCCGCCGCACGACCAGCGGCTGGTCCACCGCATTCGATCCGAACCGCTACAAGGGTGGCGGCAAGCTGGCCGTCGATCTCAAGGATGCGCGCACCGGCGAGATCAAAGCCGAAGCCGGGGCCAAGATGACACCGCGCCTGGCGCGCAAGCTCAAGGAAGACGGGCTGGCCGAAGTGCTGGTCGCCGATGAAGAATTGCTGGGCCAGTATCTGGCGCAGGACGTCATCAATCTCAGCACGGGCGAGATCTTCGCCGAAGCGGGCGACGAGCTTGGTCAGGCGCTGCTCGACCAGCTACCGGGTGTCGGCATCGAGGAGTTGCCGGTGCTGGCGGTCGATCACCTGAATGTCGGCGCCTATGTCCGCAACACGTTGATGATCGACAAGAACCAGACGCGGGAAGACGCGCTGATCGATATCTACCGCGTGATGCGTCCGGGCGAGCCGCCGACTCTGGAGACGGCGGAGGCTTTGTTCAAGGGCCTGTTCTTCGACAGCGAGCGCTACGATCTGTCCGCGGTCGGCCGGGTTAAGATGAATTCGCGCCTCAACCAGACCACCGAGGACACCGTGCGCGTGCTGCGCAAGGACGATATCCTGGCGATCCTCAAGGTGCTGGTCGATCTCAAGGATGGACGGGGCGAGATCGACGATATCGACCATCTGGGCAATCGCCGGGTCCGCTCGGTCGGCGAACTGATGGAGAACCAGTACCGCGTCGGCCTGCTGCGCATGGAGCGCGCGATCCGCGAGCGCATGAGTTCGGTCGAGATCGACACGGTGATGCCGCACGACCTGATCAATGCCAAGCCGGCGGCGGCCGCGGTGCGCGAGTTCTTCGGGTCCTCGCAGCTCAGCCAATTCATGGATCAGACCAACCCGCTGTCGGAAATCACCCACAAGCGGCGTCTTTCGGCCCTCGGGCCTGGGGGCCTGACCCGCGAGCGCGCCGGCTTCGAAGTGCGCGACGTGCATCCGACGCATTACGGCCGCATCTGCCCGATCGAAACGCCGGAAGGCCCGAATATCGGCTTGATCAACTCGCTGGCGACCTACGCGCGGGTCAATCCGTATGGCTTCATCGAGAGTCCCTACCGCAAGGTCGTGGACGGCAAGGTGACCGACGAGGTGATCTACCTCTCGGCCATGGAAGAAGGCCGCTATGCCATCGCCCAGGCCAATATCGAGCATGATGCGCAGAACAATATCCTCGCCGACCTGACCAATTGCCGCAAGAACGGCGATTTCGTCATGGCCCGGCCCCAGGATATCGACTTCCTCGATGTCTCGCCCAAGCAGCTGGTCTCGGTCGCCGCCGCCCTCATTCCCTTCCTGGAGAATGACGACGCCAATCGCGCCCTCATGGGCTCGAACATGCAGCGTCAGGCCGTGCCACTGATCCGCGCCGAAGCGCCGCTGGTCGGCACCGGCATGGAAGAGACGGTGGCACGCGATTCCGGCGTCACCATCATCGCGCGGCGGGCCGGCGTGGTCGATCAGGTCGATGCCACCCGCATCGTGATCCGCGCCTCGGAAAGCCTGGCCTCGGCGTCGGGCGTCGATATCTACAATCTGCTGAAGTTCCAGCGCTCGAACCAGAATACCTGCATCACCCAGCGCCCGCTGGTGAGAGTGGGCGACATGATTCAGGCCGGCGACATCATCGCCGATGGCCCCTCGACTCAGCTGGGCGAACTCGCCCTCGGCCGGAACGTGCTGGTCGCGTTCATGCCGTGGAATGGCTACAATTTCGAAGATTCGATCCTGATCAGCGTGCGGATCGTCTCGGAAGACGTCTTCACCTCGATCCATATCGAGGAATTCGAGGTGATGGCCCGCGACACCAAGCTGGGCCAGGAAGAAATCACCCGAGACATTCCGAATGTCGGCGAAGAGGCGCTGAAGAACCTCGACGAGGCCGGCATCGTCTATATCGGCGCCGAGGTGAAGCCGGGCGACATTCTGGTCGGCAAGGTAACGCCCAAGGGCGAAAGCCCGATGACGCCGGAAGAAAAGCTGCTGCGCGCGATCTTCGGCGAAAAGGCGTCCGACGTCCGCGACACCTCGTTGCGCCTGCCGCCCGGCGTGTCGGGCACGGTCGTCGAGGTGCGCGTCTTCTCCCGCCGCGGCGTGGACAAGGACGAGCGCGCGCTCGCCATCGAGCGCTCGGAGATCGAGCATCTGGCCAAGGATCGCGACGACGAGCTGCATATTCTGGAGCGCAGCTTCCATGCCCGGCTGAAGGAGCTGATCATGGGGATCGAAGTGGTTGGCGGTCCCAAGGGCATGAAGTCGGGCTCGGTCGTGACCGAGGAACTGCTCGGGGAGTTCACGCCCGGCCAGTGGCGCCAGATTACCGTGCGGGACGACAACCGCATGGCCGATCTGGAAGCGCTGAAGAAGCAGATGGAAAAGTCGAACCAGGTCCTTCAGGAACGGTTCGAGAGCAAGGTTGAAAAGCTCCAGCGCGGCGACGAACTGCCGCCCGGCGTCATGAAGATGGTCAAGGTCTTCGTGGCGGTGAAGCGCAAGCTTCAGCCCGGCGATAAGATGGCCGGACGCCACGGCAACAAGGGCGTGATCTCCAAGATCATGCCGTCCGAGGACATGCCCTATCTCCAGGACGGAACACCGGTCGATATCTGCTTGAACCCGCTGGGCGTGCCGTCGCGCATGAATGTCGGACAAATTCTTGAGACCCATCTGGGTTGGGCCTCGGCCGGGCTTGGCCGCCAGATCGGGGCGATGCTTCAGAATTACCAAAAAACCAACGAGCAGAAGGGTTTGCGTGACCTGCTCGACACGATCTACACCAAGACCGAGGACAGCTCGGCCGTGGCGGATATGAACGAAACCGCGCTCATCGAACTGGCGCGCAATCTGAAGCCCGGCGTGCCGATGGCAACCCCGGTCTTCGACGGCGCGCGCGAAGAGGATATCGTGGCGATGCTGGAGCAGGCCGGTCTCGACAGTTCGGGGCAGGTGACGTTGGTTGATGGCCGAACCGGCGATTTCTTCGACCGAAAGGTCACGGTCGGCTATATCTACATGCTGAAGCTGCATCATCTGGTCGATGACAAGATCCATGCCCGCTCGATCGGCCCCTACAGCCTCGTCACCCAGCAGCCGCTGGGCGGTAAGGCGCAGTTCGGCGGACAGCGTTTCGGCGAAATGGAAGTGTGGGCGCTCGAAGCCTATGGCGCCGCCTACACGCTCCAGGAAATGCTGACGGTGAAGTCGGACGACGTGTCCGGCCGCACCAAGGTCTATGAGGCGATCGTGCGCGGTGACGATAATTTCGAGGCCGGCATTCCAGAATCGTTCAATGTGCTGGTCAAGGAATTGCGGTCGCTCGGCTTGAATGTCGAACTCGACCATCGGGATCAGTAAGCGCGAACCTATCGAGCGGGCGGCAGGCCGGGATGACCGGCCAGCCCCAGACCCCCCCATCAGGGTGGGGGTTAGAGTTACCAGGAGACATTG